>NZ_JBEYJD010000037.1:0-90427 GCF_040636125.1 Streptomyces sp. NPDC006733
GTCCGGGGCCGCGTCCGAGATCTGGCCCAGGACGTCGATGACCTGCTTGCACCAGCGGACGAAGTCGCCGGCCGGCATCTCGGCGTCGCAACGCTCACATGGGGTCTTGATCCACGGGTAGGGGCAACAGTGCGTTCGTCCACCGGTGAGTTCGGGCGAGCGGCCGCGCAACCAGGAAAGGTGCAGACATGAGCGAGAGTGCCATGGGGGACGACGTCTACCAGCCGACGGGCGACGAGGAGGTCTCGGACGACGCCACCCAGCTGGACATGGAGAACGCGTTGGACGAACGCGGTCTCGACGACCTGCTCGACGAGGGGTACTCGCCGCCGGAACGGCCTCTCGGGGTGGGCAAGGTCGGTACCACCGCGGAGGAGCAGCGCGAAGGGGAGAGCCTGGACCAGCGGCTCGCCCAGGAGGTGCCCGACACGATCGCCGACCCCGGTGACGGCCTCGGTGACACTCCCGACACCGACGGCGAACTGCTGGACAGCGAAGCCGGAGCCGACCGGTCCGGGCGGCTGGTCGCTCCCGACGAGGGCGTGGGAACGAGCCGCGAGGGCGCGGTGGCCACCGACGTCGGCATCGACGGCGCTGCCGCCTCGGCGGAGGAGGCGGCGGTCCACGTCGTCGACGACCCCGAAGCCACCGACCCGGAGATCTGAACGGACTCCGCTCCATGGGCTGTCGCCGGCAGGGGCGGGGCGCGCCCCCGGAGGACCACCACCGCCGCGCCCCGCCCGGACCGGTGCTACCTGCTGTAGTTCTTCCCGATGGGCCTACCGGGGATCGGCTTGCCGATCAGTGCGACCGGGACGAACAGGCAGAAGTGGCCGATCGCCATGGTCAGCGTCCACAACTCCTCCTCGCTGTAGTGGGCCGACGCCGCGGCGAACAACGCGTCGGAGACGCGTTCCCCGAGCGGGTTCGGGGTCGGACCGCCTCCACGAGCGCTGCCTTGTCGAAGGGGTGACGGCCGACGCGACCGAGGGAGCCGGCGACACCATGACCACCCTGTCCAGTCCCCCGACCGAGCCGGGAGGCGAGCCGAGCGACCCGGTCCTGCACGCGATCATGGGTGAGCGGCGTCAGCTGATCAACCTCGTCTACCGGCTCCTGGGCTCCCTCGCCGAGGCCGAGGATGCCGTGCAGGAGACCTACACCCGCTGGTACTCCCTGACCCCGCAGCAGCGGCAGGCCATCGAGTCCCCCGGCGCCTGGCTGACCAGGGTCGCCGGCCGGATCTGCCTCAACCTGCTCGGTTCGGCACGTGTCCGGCGGGAGCGGTACGTCGGCGACTGGATCCCCGAGCCGCTGCCCGAACTCTCGGAGTGGTCGGGCGGTCGGGCCGCCGGCATGACCGTCGACCCGGCCGACCGCGTCACCCTCGACGAGTCGGTCGGCATGGCGTTCCTGGTCGTGCTCGAGGCGATGACCCCCGCCGAACGCGTGGCCTTCGTCCTGCACGATGTCTTCCGCTTTCCGTTCGCCGAAGTCGCCGACATCGTCGGCCGCACGCCGGCGGCCTGCCGCCAGCAGGCCACCGTCGTCCGGCACTTCAAGCAGGCCTGGGAAGCGCGGGACATCGGCGCCCTGATCGGCCTGCTCGACCCGAACGTCACGGCGACCGGCGACGGCGGCGGCCTGGCCAGCACCGTGCGGCGTCCGCTCGGCAGCCCCGAGCAGCTCGCGCGCGGCTTGGTCGATCTCGTCGGCCGGCTGGCCGGCCTGACACTTCTGGAGCGCACCGTCAACGGCCGGCCCGGCCTCGTCGCCCAGCAGGCGGGTGCCGTCGTGACCGTCTACGCCTTCGACATCGCGGGCGACCGGATCACCCGTATCTGGGCTGTCCGCAACCCGGAGAAGCTGAGGCCGTGGGCGGCGGTGTCAGGCGGCGGCGGGCAGGTGGGGCGGTAGCGGCTGCCGGTGGGAGCACGGCTGGTCGCGCGGCGTCGTCGGGATGTGCAGGCGGCGCAGGAGGACGCGGGTGGCCCGCATGTCCAAGGTGCTCCGCCAGGCCAGTGCGGGGTGGCGGGTGCGCAGATGGGACAGGGCGCGGGTGCCCAGCCCCGCGCCGCGGAACGGCTCCTCGATGACCACCTCGGTGACCACTCCCTCGGCGCAGTCGACGCAGATCCGGTACCGCACCTGGCCGACCACCTTGCGTATGTGGACCAGGAGCAGGCACTCCTCACCCGCGGCCGGCACACCCGGGAACTGCGTCGGCAGGAAATCGATCGACCGGGGGGCCAGGATGCGGCGCCGGACCCGGCCGGTGCCCCTGGCACGACGTGAGTGCTTGGCGCCGCCGGAGGCGGGCGACAGCGGCAGCGGGGTGTCCGTCGGACGCGCGTGTTGTCCGTGCATGTACGTCCGTGTGCCCGGGCGGCGGACATTGATACCTCCGCCCCGCCGGCGGGGCGTGACCAGGGCCCGCGCAACCGGCCGCCGGAGGCCCGCCGGCCCGTTTGGCGTAACCCGCGTGACCCGCGGCACGGACGGTGCGTTGGGGGGATCAACGTCGCCACTTCGGGCGGCGGATTCCACGTATCTCAGGGAGAAGTCGATGTCCCGTATTGCCCAGGCAGCCGCCATCACCGCCGCAGCCGGCGCCGTCCTGGCCGCCGGCGCCGGTATCGCCGCCGCCGACGCCGACGCCCACGGCGCAGCCGTCGGCTCCCCCGGTGTGCTGTCCGGCAACCTGCTGCAGGTCCCCGTCCACGTGCCGGTCAACGTGTGCGGCAACACCGTCGACGTCATCGGCATCCTGAACCCGGTGTTCGGCAACACCTGCCAGAACATCAGTGGCCACCACGACGACAACGACGACAAGGGCGGCTGGGCCGGCCAGGACCACAGCGGTTACCACAACGGCTGACACCGCCCGCCGAACTCCCGGGCCGCCCAGGACGGGACGCCAGCCCGCACGGGAACAGGCACTGCGCCCTGACCCGTGACGCGTCCCGTCCGCCGGCCCGGGCTCTTCCCTCCGCACCGCGGCAGCGCGCAGCGCCGTCCGCTCGGCGGAACGGGACGAGGGTGACCTCGTCCCACGGTGGTGGGCACCGGCCGTCCGCGTTCATCCGCGAACCGGTGCCCACCCTTCCGTCTGTCGAGAGCGTCCGTCAGGGCGCCGGGTTCCGGCCGCTGCCGGCGGAGCTCACGGGCCGGTGGGCAGCGGGACGAGGGCGCGGATCCGCTTGCCGACGGGGACCCGCTCCGCGCTGACATAGGCGCAGATCCGGCGGACGATCTCCAGGCCGTGGCCGCCGACGCGTGTGGGGTCGTGGGGGAAGGCGCGGGGCATGGCGGTGCTGCTGTCCCAGACCGTGACGGTCACCCCCGACGGCCCGCCGTCCAGCTCCATCAGGCACGGGCCGGGCGCGTAGCGGTTGGCGTTGGTGAGCAGTTCCGTGACGACCAGCAGCACGTCATAGGCGAAACGTTCCGACGCGGGCACCGACAGGACGCCGGCCAGCTCCCGCACGAACTGGTCCGCCCGTCGGCGGGCGTCACCCGCCCCGCTGCGCTCCACCCCGTAGTGATCCGCCCGGTACAGCACGCCGACCGAGACCGGGGCCGCGATCAGCGCCGGCAGATCCTGCGTCATCCCGTCCCCCGCCCGTTCCCTGCCCATCGACTCCCCCCGAACTCCGGCGCCCGGTCCCCCGCAGGGCGTCTGCCGCACGGCGTCTGCCCGGCTCCAGAGTGCCAGTCGCCCGCCGGACGCCGCGCGCCACGGCCGGAAATTGTCCTGAGGCAGGCCTTACTTGACCCGCAGCCGCACCCGCGAGGGGAAAGCCTGTGCGAGGAATGCATGACTGACTGGCGGCGATCGGGTAGACGAAAGCCATGTCCCTCGCATCGAACAAACCGCTGCTACGCGATCTGCCGCCGCTGATCGCGACTCCCGATCTCCCCGGCGCCACCCAGGCGTCGCCGAAGAAGAAGTCCGCCGAACCGCGCGACGACGAGGACCAGGACAAGCGTCCCGCCGCGCAGCCGTAGCCGCCGCTCCACCGCGCCGCCGGTCCTCGCCTGACGCGTGTGCTGTGCACCGCGCCGATGGGGACGTCCGGGTGACGTACGCCGGCTGCCGCACATGCCGCCCGGTCATTCGGGTAGGCAGAAACCTTTGACCACCGTCAGCCGCCCCTCCCGGCGACCGGCGGCCACGAAGGCCTGCCCATCGCGACGGCAGACCCCGTGGAACCCACCGGCCCCGTGGCACCCGTGCACCCGCAGGACCGGCAGGACCCGCAAAGGAGCCCCATGGCCGCGTACGGATACTTCCTGTCCTGCGAGGAGTTCTCGCCGTCCCAGTTGCTGGAGCAGGCGAGGATGGCGGAGCAGGCGGGATTCGAGGCGCTCGCGATCTCCGATCACTTCCACCCCTGGAACGACGAGCAGGGCCAGAGCGCCTTCGTCTGGTCGATGATCGGCGCGCTCTCCCAGGTGACGTCGCTGCCCGTGACGACACTGGTGACCTGCCCCACGGTGCGTCTGCACCCGGCGATCAACGCCCAGGCCGCCGCGACCTCGGCGGTCCTCACCGACGGCAGGTTCCGCTTCGGCATCGGCACCGGCGAGGCCCTCAACGAGCACATCCTCGGCGACGCCTGGCCGGAGGCGTCCCAGCGCATGGACATGCTGGAAGAGGCCGTCCAGGTGATCAGAGAACTGCTCACGGGCGAGCAGGTCACCCATCACGGCCCCCACTACACCGTGCAGAACGCCCGCATCTACACGCTCCCCGAGCAGCCCGTCCCGATCTACGTGTCCGGTTTCGGACCCCAGGCCGCCGCCCTGGCAGGCCGGATCGGCGACGGCTTCGTGACCATGACACCGGACGCGGACCTGATCGGGCGGTTCCGCAGCGCGGGGGGCGGCGGCAAGCCCGTCATCGGCGGGCTGAAGGTCTGCTGGGACACCGATCGCGACCGGGCCGTCAAGACGGTGCACCGCCTGTGGCCCAACGAGCAGTTGCCGGGCGAGCTGGCGCAGGTGCTCCCCACGCCCCGGCACTTCGAACAAGCCGCCGAACTCGTCACCGAGGAGATGGTGCGCAAGGCCACCACCTGCGGTGACGACCCCGACGAGCACATCACCGCCGTCCGCGCCTACACCGACGCGGGTTTCGACGAGGTGTACGTCAACCAGATCGGCGCCGACCAGCGGCAGTTCTTCGACTTCTACCGCACCCGGGTCCTGCCGGACCTCCCGCGGTCCCGCTGATCCGGCGCTGCGAACCGCCGCCGGCGGCAGGCCCCCGGCTCCGCCGGCGAACCCGATGCGAAAGGCGTGATCCTTCATGCGAGCCACCGTGTGGCACGGCAAGCGCGATGTACGAGTGGAGAACGTGCCCGACCCCGTCATCCAGGAACCGACGGACGCCGTCGTGCGGATCACGTCGAGCGGCCTGTGCGGTTCGGACCTGCACCTGTACGAGGTGCTGACCCCCTTCATGACACCGGGCGACATCCTCGGCCACGAGCCGATGGGCATCGTGGAGGAGACCGGCTCGGCCGTGCCGAACCTCAAGGTCGGCGACCGGGTCGTCGTGCCCTTCCAGATCGCGTGCGGCAGCTGCCACATGTGCGGCACCGGTCTGCCGACCCAGTGCGAGACCACCCAGGTCCGGGAGCACGGCATGGGCGCGGCGCTGTTCGGCTACACCAAGCTCTACGGCCAGGTCCCCGGCGCGCAGGCCGAGTTCCTGCGGGTGCCGCAGGCGCACTACGGCCCCATCAAGGTGCCGCACGGACCGGCCGACGACCGCTTCGTGTACCTCTCGGACGTGCTGCCCACCGCCTGGCAGGCCGTCGCCTACGCGGGCGTCGAACCCGGCAGCACGGTGGCCGTCCTGGGCCTGGGGCCCATCGGTGCCATGGCCTGCCGCATCGCCCGCCACCACGGCGCGGCGACGGTCATCGGCGTGGACCACGTACCGGAGCGGCTGGCGCGCGCACGGCAGGACGGCGTCGAGAAGGACCTACTGACCGCCGTCCGCGACCTCACCGGCGGACGCGGCCCCGACGCGGTCATCGACGCGGTCGGGACCGAGGCCCACGGCAGCCCCACGGGCAAGCTCGCCCAGCAGGCCGCCGGACTCCTCCCCTCCCGCTGGGCGGAGAAGCTCATGGAGCACGTGGGCATCGACCGGCTGAGCGCGCTGCACCTGGCGATCTCCCTGGTCCGGCGCGGGGGGACGATCTCCATCTCCGGCGTCTACGGCGGCATGACCGATCCCATGCCCATGCTCACCATGTTCGACAAGCAGATCCAGTTCCGCATGGGCCAGGCCAACGTGCGCCGCTGGAGCGATGACATCCTGCCGCTGCTCACCGACGAGGACCCGCTGGGCGTCGACGTGTTCGCCACCCATCACGTGCCGCTCGACGACGCCGCCGACGCCTACGCGATGTTCCAGAAGAAGACCGACGGCGCGATCAAGGTGCTCTTCCAGCCGTGACGGCGACGCCCCCTGCCGCGAACCGGTGAGCGGGCCGTCGCGCACGCTCGCGACACGCGACGGCGGCCCACCGGACGTATCCGGTGGGCCGCCGTCGTGACGCTGTGCGGTCTGTCAGCCGCGCGGGGTGTCGTAGTACCCGCCGACCTGCTGGTGATAGCCCGCGTCACCGATGTGCTTGTCCTTGTCGAACTCGGGGGCGTCCTTGATCTCGTCCTTGGTGCGCGCCACGAAGACGGTCTTGTTCTCGTGGTCCACGGTCGAGATGGTGCCCGCCGGGAGGAGTACGGACTTGCCGAAGATCCACACACCGGTGTCGACCACCAGGTACGCGGCGCCGACCTCGTCGGAGTGCTTGTCGACCTTGCCGATGTGGCCATCGGTCGCCTCGACCTTGTACCCCGTGATGTCCGCCTCCGCCTGGTAGCCGGAAGCCGCCCCGTAACCCCAGATGTTGTCGCTCATCGTGCGTGTCCTTCCCTCGCCGTCACGGAGGCCCAGAAATGGGCCAATCGCCAGAAAGCGGTTATCGCTTCCCGAAAGATCGGCTACCCGCCCCAACCACACCCACACGTGCTGTTCTCGATCAACCGGCGATCAACAGGCGATCAGGCACTGGAACACGCAGCCGCCCCGCTCGCGGCTCACTCCCCCACCGGCGCGAGGCCGTGGAGGAACGGGAGGATCGCGTCGATGAAGTGCTCGTTGCGATCGCCCGCCACCATGTGGCCGGCGTCCGGCACGTCGACGCGCCGCGCGCCGGGAACCCGGGCGCAGAACTGCTCGGCGGTCTCCTCCCGCACCACATCGCTGATCCCGCCGCGGACGAGCAGGATCGGCACGTCGGCCCGGCGTGCGGCGTCCAGCAGGCGCTCCGCCATGCCGGGCGGATCCATCCGCCCCTCGAAGCTGTCCAGCAGCCGCGGGTCCCAGTGCCAGACCCAACGATCCCCGTGGCGCCGCAGGTTCTTCCGTATCCCCTCGGCGTCGTCGGGGCGCGGGCGGTGCGGCAGGTGGGCGGCGACCGCGGCGGCTGCCTCCGCGAGGCTGGCGAAGCCGTCCGGCCGGCCGCGCATGAACGCGACGATCCGGTGGAACCCGCGGGGATCCGGCCGGTGGGCGACGTCCACGAGCACCAGCGCGCGGACGGCCGCCCCGGGCGCCTCGCCGGCGGCCAGCAGCGAGCCGAGACCGCCGAGCGAGGCACCGACGAGCACCGGCCGGCCACCGAGCTCGGCGACGAGCTGCCGGACGTCGTCGGCGAACACCCCGAGGTCGTAGTCCCCGTCGGCCGGCCACTGGCTCGTGCCGTGCCCGCGCAGGTCCGGGGCGACGACCCGCCACCCCAGGGCGGCCAGCCGGGGGCCGGTCCCGCCCCAGGCGTGCCGTGTCTGGCCGCCGCCGTGCAGCAGCACGAGCGGCGGCGCGGACGCCGGGCCCCACACGTCCGCCGCGAGCCGCAGGCCGCCGCTGCCCGGGAAGCTGCGGGTCCGGGGCGAGGCTCCGGCGGTCATACCGCGCCTCGCGTCCGCAGCGGTGCCAGCAGCCGGTCACGGTGCGGATCCGCGGCCGCCGCCGCGAGCGCGACGTCCAGGGCGAACAGGGACCGCGCGCGGAACCGGTCGTCGTCGATGAGCGCGGCGACCCACTGGTGCAGCGCCCCCACGCACGCGGTGCCGACGATGACGGCCAGCGCGTCCGTGTCGACCTCGGCGCGCAGCGTGCCCCGGGTCCGGGCGTCCGCCAGCGCCTGCCGGAGCCGGGTGAGCGGACTGCGCTGGAGCACGAGCCCGCTCTCCTCCCACTCGCGCACCATGCGACGCGACACGACCGGGTCGTCCACGAACAGCTGGACGGTGGCCCCGACGACCTCCTGCGGACCTGTGTCGCCCAGTGCCGCCAGGCGCCGTTCGAGTGCGTCCATGAACCCGGCGGCGAGCGCCTCCCAGATCTTGTCGCGCGCCCCGACCAGGTTGTACACGGTCGCCGGGGCGACCCCCGCCCGCGCGGCGATCCGCTCCGTGCCGAGCACGGCGTCGGGCCGCTCCCGCAGGATCTCCCGCGTCGCCTCCAGGATCCGGTCCCGCCGCGCGGCCTTGCTCCGCTCCCGCAGTCCCTCCCCGCCCACCGCCATGCGCCCACCCCTTCCCACACAAACATAGAGAGTCCTCTAAATTTAGAGGACTCTCCAGATTCCACAAGACCCGGGGCCGGCTCCGGCGAGGGCGTCAGCCGCTTGCGGGGACCACGCTCGCCGAGGCGGACACCGCCTGCACGACCACCTCGTGCGGGGAGCCGTCCCGGCGCGGGACCGAGACCTGCACGTTCGCCGAGGTCGCCGACGAGGTGACCGCGTAGCCGTCGGCCGCTCCCGTCACGGGGAGGCGCAGGACGCCGGAGGCGGAGGTGAACTGGGCCGCGACGTGGTCCGGGGCGGCGGTGAAGGCGATGTCGGCGCTGCCGGAGGTGACCGTCAGGGCCGCTCGGCGGGGGTGCAGGCCGGTCGCCGTCAGATGGTCGGAGGCGGTGACGAGCGACAGGTCGCCGCCGAGCCCGGTGAGCAGGGTGTCGCCGGAGGTCTGGCGCAGTCGCAGCCCGGTGTGGGAGGGCACGGTCAGCCGCAGCTCCCCCGCGCAGGGCGCGTAGGGGCCGCCGTCCACCGCGCACCGGACGGTGAGGGTGCGGGTGCCGCCCGGCGCGTCGAGGTCGGCTCTGACGTCGTGGCGCCGGGCCGGGTCGGCGCCGGTGAAGGCTCCGGTGACGGCGGTCGCGGCCGGGTCGGCCGTCACCTGCACCCGGCCTGACACGCCGTCGAGTACCAGCAGGTCGGCGTCGGCAGCCCGGAACGTCGCCCCGCCGCCGTCCCCGCGGCCCACCGGGAGGCCGGTGGACGTGGCGTCGTCGTGGTCGTGATCGCCGGTGGCCAGGAGCACCGTGGCGATGACGGCGGCCGCGAGGACCGCCGCCCCCGCGATCAGGGCGGTCCTGCGGCGCGGCCGGCCTCCCTCCCGCTCCGGGGCCGCGGACGGGCGCGGCGGTACGGACGGGCGCGGCGGCAACGGGGCGGCGGGCGAGACGGTGTCCATGCGGGCCACCTTCCCGCGCGGTCGGCGGACACTCCCCCGAGGTCGTGCACTGCCTCCGCACGCGCCGGGGATGGCCTGCGGCCCACCTGATCGGCGCCGCTCGGCCACTGCATAGGGTGCGGGCATGGCCGCACCGTTCCGCCCGCCCGAGCCGCGGCACCTCCGCACCCCGTTCCGGTTCCTGTGCTGGCTGGTGACGAGCCAGCCGCTCCGGGTGCTGGCCGGCGCCCTGCTGGGCATCGCCTGGATGGCGGGGATGGCCGTGACGCCGTACCTCCTGTCCCGGGCCGTTGACGACGGGCTGGCGGCGCGGGACACGGCGGCGCTGGTCGGCTGGACGGCCGCGCTGTTCGCCCTGGGAGTCGTCACCGCTCTGCTGGGCATCGCCCGGCACCGGACGATGACCAGGGTGCGGATGGACGCGTCGTTCCGCAGCGTCCGGGCGACCGTCCGGCAGGCCACAGCCCTGGGCGCCACGCTGCGCGGCCGGACCGCCGCCGGTGAGGTGGTCGCCATCGGGATGGGCGACGTGCGGGTGATCGCGCAGTCCCTGACGGTGACCGGTCCCGGCGTCGGGGCGGTCGTCGCGTACGTCGGCGTCGCGATCCTGCTGCTGTCGATCTCGCCGCTGCTGGGCGTCGTGGTGCTGGCCGGTGTGCCGCTGCTCGCGCTCACCGTCGGGCCGATGCAGCGGCGGCTGGAGCGCGTCGGCACCGGCTACCGCGAACAGCAGGGGGCCCTGACCGTCCTGCTCGTGGACATGGTGACCGGGCTGCGGGTGCTGGGCGGGCTCGGCGGCAAGGACGTCTACGCCGACCGCTATCGCCGGCGCTCGGCGGCGCTGCGCGAGCAGGGCTACCAGGTCGGCGCCGTGACCAGCTGGATCGGGGCGCTGGCCACGGGCCTGCCGGCGCTGTTCCTCGCGCTCGTCACGTGGCTCGGCGCCCGGATGGCGGCCGAGGGGACGCTCGCGATCGGCGACCTGATCGCGGTGTACGGGTACGCGGCCATGCTCGTGGTGCCCGTCGCCGCCTTCATCGAGGGCGGGTCCGACGTGGTCCGCGGGCTGGTCGCCGCACGCCGGGTGACCGACTTCCTCAAGCTGTCGTCCGACCACCTGGACGCGCCGGGGCCGACCGAGCGGCCGCCGCCGCACCCGGCCGACCTGCACGACCCGCACAGCGGGGTACGGGTGCGGGCCGGTGCGCTGACCGCGCTGGTCGGCGACCGGTCCGCCGACACGAGCGCCGTCGTGGAACGGCTGAGCCGCTTCGCGGCCTCGGACGCGCGGTGGGGCGGCGTCCGCCTGGCGGCGATCGCGCTCGCTCCGGTGCGGGAGCGGATCCTGCTGGCCGACAACGACGCGGACCTCTTCGGGGGAACCGTGCGCGAGGTCGTCGCCGGGCGGCGCGAGCCCGACGACGACGCCCTGCGCGCCGCCATCGACGCGGCCTGCGCCACCGATGTCGTGCAGGCGCTGCCGGACGGCCTGGACTCGGTGATCGCCGCGCACGGCGACAACCTCTCCGGCGGGCAGCGGCAGCGCCTCCGGCTGGCCCGCGCGCTGTACGCGGACCCCGAGGTCCTCCTCGCCGTCGAGCCCACCTCGGCGGTCGACACGCACACCGAGGCGGCGATGGCCGACCGGCTGCGGGCCGCACGGGCCGGCCGGACGACGGTGCTGACCACCAGCTCGCCGCTGGTGCTGGACCGCGCCGACACGGTGGTCTACCTGGCGGCCGGCCGGGTCGCGGCCACCGGCACCCACCGGGAGCTGCTGCACACGGAGTCCGGCTACCGCGCCCTGGTCTCCCGGGGCGCCGGACAGGAGGCACCCCGATGAGCACGCCACTGCCCGTGGCCGGTCCCGCCCACGTCCGCCGCGCCGCGCGCCACGAGGTCGCCCTCGACCGGCCGGCGTTCGCGGCGATCCTCCTGCTCAACGCTCTCGCGGCGGGAGCCGGCCTGGTCGGCCCCTGGCTGCTGGGCACCGTCGTCAACACCGTCCAGGCCTCGACCGGCGCCGCCGCCGTCAGCACCGTGGACCGCCTGGCGCTGTGGATCGTCGCCGCCACCTCGGCCCAGATCGTCCTCTCGCGGTTCGCCCTGCGCCTGGGGGCCCGCTTCGGCGAGCGCGCCGCCGCCCGCATCCGCGAACGCTTCCTCGACCGGACGCTCGCACTGCCCACCGCCGTCGTGGAGCACACCTCCGCGGGCGATCTGACGACCCGCGGCACCACGGACGTCGACGACGTCGCCACCACCCTGCGCGCCGCCGCCCCCGAGGTGCTGATCGCCTCCGCCCAGGCGCTGTTCATCATCGGCGCCGTCCTCGTCCTGGACCCGCTGCTCGGCGTCTGCGGCCTGTCGTGCCTGGCCGTCATCACCGTCGTGCTGCGCTGGTACCTGCGCCGCGCGCGCCCCGGCTACCTCGCCGAGGGCGCGGCCAACGCCGTCCTCGCGGAGGTGCTCGCCACGACGGCGGACGGCGCGCGGACCGTCGAGGCCCTGCGGCTGCAGCAGCGGCGGCTCGACGCGGCGGAAGCGGCCATCGCCGACGCCCGCAGGACGCGGCTGCACACGCTCTGGCTGCGCTCGGTGTTCTTCCCGTCCGTCGACATCGCCTACGTGCTGCCGGTCGTCGGCGTGCTGCTCGTCGGCGGGGTGCTGTACGGGCACGGGGCGGTCGATCTCGGTGCCGTCGTCGCGTCCGCCGTCTACCTGCGCCAGCTGGTCGGGCCGCTGGACACCGTCCTGCTCTGGGTCGAGCAGTTGCAGAGCAGCGCCGCGTCCTACGCGCGGGTCGAGGGCCTCGCCGACGTGCCGGACGGGGGGACCCCGACCGCGGCGGTCCCGAACGGCGACCGGATCGAGGTGGCGGGGGTCCACTACGCCTACCGCCGGCACCGCCGGATCCCCGGCCAGGACGGCGCCCACGACACCGCCCCGGACGTCCTGCACGGGGTCGACCTGCAGGTGCGGCCCGGCGAACGGCTCGCCGTCGTCGGGCCCTCGGGCGCCGGCAAGTCCACCCTGGGCCGGCTGCTGGCCGGCATCGACCGGCCGCGGGCGGGCACGGTCACCGCCGGCGGCGTCCCGGTCGCCGACCTGCCGCCGGACCGGATGCGCCGGCAGATCGCCCTGGTCACCCAGGAGCACCACGTCTTCCAGGACACCCTGCGCAACAACCTGCTCATCGCCCGCCCGTCCGCCGCGGACGCCCAGCTGCGCGCCGCGCTCGACGCGGTGCACGCCCGCTGGATCGACGACCTGCCGGCGGGCTTGGACACCGACCTCGGCAGCGACGGCCACCGCCTCGACGGCCCGCAGGCCCAGCAGCTCTCGCTCGCCCGGGTGATCCTCGCCGACCCGCACACGGTGATCCTGGACGAGGCGACCGCCCTGCTGGACCCGGCGGCCGCCCGCGACACCGAACGCGCGCTGGCCGCCGCCCTGCACGGGCGCACCGTCATCGCCATCGCGCACCGCCTGCAGACCGCGCACGACGCCGACCGCATCGCCGTGATGGACGCGGGGCGCGTGACCGAACTGGGGACCCACGACGAACTCGTCGCGCGGGGCGGCGGCTACGCCGCCCTCTGGCGCTCGTGGCACGGCAGCTGACCCGGGCGCCCGGCCGCCGGGAGGCCCGCGCCGCCGCGGCGGTGTGCCCTTTGGCGGCTGTGACAGCGGGTCGCCGGGCGCCTCACCGGCCGTCGTCGACCAGGGCCCCCGCCCCGACCGGCGCTCCGGCGTCGGCCAGCACCGCGGCGCCGACCAGCCCGGCGTCGGATCCCAGCTCCGCCGGCACGGCCCGCAGCCGGCGCAGGAACGGCATCGTCGCGTAGCGCCGCAGGTGGTGGTCGAGCGGGCCGAACAGCACCGCGCCGGACTGGGCGACGCCGCCGCCGACCACCGCGATGTCGATCTCGACCAGCGCCGCCGTGGCGGCGATGCCGGCCGCCAGCGCGCGGGCGGCGCGGTCGAACGCGGCGAGCGCGGCCGGCTCGCCGGCCCGCGCCGCCGCCGCGACGGCGGAGGCGTCCGGCGTGCCGGAGGCCGGGGACGGCCGCCAGCCCAGGGACTGCGCGTGCCGGGTGATGGCCGTGCCGCTGGCGATGCCCTCCAGGCAGCCTCTCGCGCCGCACGGGCACGGTTCGCCGTCGAAGTCGACGCTGATGTGCCCGAGATGGCCGGCGTTGCCCGTCAGGCCGTGGTGCACGCGGCCGTCGAGGACCAGGCCGGCGCCGACGCCGGTGGAGACCACCAGGCACAGCGCGTCGCCGTAGCCGCGGGCGGCGCCGTGGCGGTGTTCGGCCGCGGTCATCGCCACGGCGTCGCCCGCCAGCACCACGCGCCGGTCCGCCAGGGCCGGATGCGCCGCGACGGACGCGGCGAGCGGGAAGTCGCGCCAGGCGGGGATGTTGACGGGGCTGACGGTGCCGCGGGTCAGGTCGACCGGCCCCGCGCTGCCGATGCCCAGGGCGCGGACGCGTTCCCACGACGGGTGGGCGGCCAGGGCGCTCACCACCTCGTGCACGGTGCCGAGGAGCACGTCGGCGGAGTCGCGCGCGGGGGTCGCCCGGCGTACCCGGTGCACCAGCACGCCGTCCGCGGTGACCAGCGCACCGGCGATCTTGGTTCCGCCGATGTCGAGGGCGGCGGTGAGCACCTCGTCCGGGGAGGGAGCAGCGGCGCGGTGACTACTCATGGTGATGATCCTCCGATGGATGGTGCGAGGGTGCCCCGGTCGGGGCACCCCATCCGACCACTTTCCTGACAACGTTGTCCAGAGGTTGCCGGGCCGCTGTGCGACAACGTGTGAAACTGTCGTCCGATTTAGTCAACGTTTAGTAAAGTCGCTGATCAAGGCCGCGAAACACAGCGAAATTCACGTAGACCGATCTATGGACATTGCCGGGAAGTTACGTCTACGTTGAGCGCTCATCAGGCCGGGACAGCGGGATCCGATGCGGCATCCCCTCGGCATGGCAGCGGAAGCTGCGCAGTGAGAGGTGGCGGGGATGCGGAGAAGTTGGTTGGCCCTGGTGGCTGCAACCATGGTTGCGGTCACAGCTTGTAGCGGGCAGGGAGGCTCCAAGGAGAGCGGCGAGATCGCGGCCGCCCCGAGCGACCCGGCGAAGGTGTCGGGCGACATCACGGTCCTGACCAACAGGACGGACCAGATAGCGGACGGCACGCTGAAGAAGTACGCCGCCGAGTTCAACAAGCTCTACCCGGGCGTGAAGGTCAAGTTCGAGGGCCTGACCGACTACGAGGGCGAAACCAAGATCCGGATGAACACCGACAAGTACGGTGACGTCCTGCTGATCCCCAACTCCCTCTCCATCAAGCAGTACCCCACCTTCTTCGCCCCGCTGGGCAAGACCGCCGACCTGGCGGCGAAGTTCGACTACACCGACAACGCCACCGTGGACGACAAGGTCTACGGCCTGGCCAACATCGGCGTGGCCAACGGTTTCGTCTACAACAAGGCCGTCTGGGCGGCGGCCGGCATCACGAAGTGGCCGGCCACCCCGGAGGAGTTCGTCGCGGACCTGACGGCGATCAAGGCCAAGACCAAGGCCGTGCCGTACTACACGAACTACAAGGACGGCTGGCCGCTCACCAACTGGACGAACGCCATCGGCTCGCCCACCTGTGACCCGGACGCCTACGACACCCTGTCGACGACCGCGAAGCCCTGGTCGCAGGGGTCGGACCTCTACACGATCGACAAACTCCTGTACACGGTCGTGGACCAGAAACTGTCCGAGACGGACCCCACCACGACCAACTGGGAGGACTCCAAGGCGCAGATCGGCACCGGCAAGGTCGCGTCGATGTGGCTGGGCTCCTGGGCCATCTCGCAGATGCGGGCCGCGGCCACGGCCGCCCACCAGAACCCCGACGACATCGGGTTCATGCCGTTCCCGGCGCAGAAGGGCGGCAAGTTCTGCTCCGTCCTGCGCCCCGACTACCAGTACGCGGTGAACGTCCACTCCGACAAGAAGGCCGCCGCCCGCGCGTGGCTCGACTGGTACATCACCAAGTCCGGTGCGGCCGCAGCCGAGGGCTCCATCTCCGCCGTGAAGGGCACGCCGCTGCCGGACACGCTGAAGGCGTTCACTGACAACGATGTCACGCTGATCCAGCAGCACCAGAAGAACCTCGCCAAGGTCAACGCGATCGACAAGGCCTCCGAGGTCGGCATCACCTCGCAGGAGTACCGGCAGAAGCTGGTGGACGTCGCCCGCGGCGCAGCCAAGGGCGACCTGGACAGCTACTTCGGGCAGCTGAACGGCAAGTGGTCCGAGGCGCAGCAGACCCTCGGCGGCTGACCGGCGCGCGGCACCGCGGCACGGCCCGGGGACACGGCGATCGACACCGCCGTGCTCCCCGGCCGGCGCCGGACCTCCGCCGCCCGTTCGTCCCACCGCCCGCAGCACGCCCGACCGGGATCCACCACGAGGAATCATGAGATGACCGCTGTCCAGAAGATCCGAGCCGGAGCGCCTCCGGCCGGCCGCCGAAGCGCCCCGCCGCCCGCTACGACCGGTCGGCACCGCACCCGCCGACGCTTCCGCATCGGCTCCCTGACCCCCTGGCTCTTCCTGGCCGTGCCCCTGACGCTGCTGGTGATGTTCACCTACCTCCCGGTGGCCGACATGATCGGCTACAGCTTCACCGACTGGGACGGGACCAGCCCCACCAGCTCCAACGTGGGCGCGGCGAACTACACCGACCTCGTCACGCGCCCCGCCCGGTTCGAGGTCTTCCTCGTCAGCGGCTTCTACCTGGCGGCCTCGTTCGTGCAGATCGCCGTGGCCCTGTACTTCGCGACGGTCCTCAGCTTCAACACCCGGTTCCGCAACCTGTTCAAGGGCCTGCTGTTCTTCCCGTACCTGATCAACGGGGTGGCCGTCGGCTTCGTGTTCCTGTACTTCTTCCAACCCGACGGCACCCTCGACACCCTGCTGCGGCTGTTCGGCGTGGGCGGCGACCACCTGTGGCTGGGCGATCCGGACCTGGCCAACCCCTCGCTCGCCGGGGTGTCGGTCTGGCGCTTCATGGGCCTGAACATGGTGCTGTTCCTCGGCGCGATCCAGTCGATCCCGCCGCACCTGTACGAGGCGGCCGCGCTGGACGGGGCCAACCGCTGGCAGCAGTTCCGGCACATCATCGCGCCCAGCATCAAACCGATCATCAGCCTGAGCTTCATCCTCGCCGTGTCCGGCTCCCTGGCCGTCTTCGAGATCCCGTACATCATGACCGGCGGCTCCAACGGCACGGAGACCTTCGTCATCCAGACCGTCAAGCTCGCCTTCGTCTTCGACAAGGTCGGCCTGGCCTCCGCGTCCGCCGTCGTCCTGCTGGTCCTCATCCTGCTGATCACCTGGGTCCAGCGCCGGCTCATCCCCGAGGAGAGGGTGGAGCTCTCGTGACCACCGACACCACCGTCCCCGCCTTCACCGCCCGACCGGTGGCCCGGCCCGAGCACCCCGCGCGGACCCGGACCCTCGTCATCCTGAAGTACCTGTCCCTGCTGCTGGCGTCGGCAGTGGTCGTCGTTCCCCTCGTCGTCATCCTGCTGACCTCGCTCAAGACCCCGGCGGAGGTCGCCAACAACGGTCCGCTGTCGCTTCCGGGCGACTGGCTGCACTTCGGGAACTACGCGACCGCGTTCCAGCAGGGCGCGATGCTGCGCGCGCTCGGCAACACCATGCTGATCGTGGTGGTCGCCACCACCGGGACCGTGCTGATCGGCTCGATGACCGCGTACGCCATCGACCGCTTCCAGTTCCGCTTCAAGAAGCTGGTCATGGGCCTGTTCCTGCTCGCCGCGCTGGTGCCGGGCGTCACCACGCAGGTCGCCACCTTCCAGGTCATCGACGACCTCGGCGCCTTCAACAGCCGGTGGGCGCCGATCCTGCTCTACACCGGCACCGACATCGTCTCGATCTACATCTTCCTGCAGTTCATCCGGTCCATCCCGATCTCCCTCGACGAGGCCGCCCGCATCGACGGGGCCAACTCCTGGACGATCTACTGGCGGATCATCTTCCCGATGCTGCGGCCGGCGATCGCCACCGTCGTCATCGTCAAGGGCATCGCGATCTACAACGACTTCTACGTGCCCTTCCTCTACATGCCCGACCCCGAACTCGGCACCATCTCCACCGCCCTCTTCCGCTTCAAGGGCCCCTTCGGTGCCCACTGGGAGACCATCTCCGCCGGCACCATCCTGGTGATCCTGCCCACCCTGATCGTCTTTCTGGCGCTACAGCGCTTCATCTACAGCGGTTTCGCGGCCGGCTCCACCAAATGACGCGCCCGCTCCGCCGCACCCCGCTCGACCGCACCCCGCACCGCATCTCACAAGGAGAACGCATGAAGGTCCGCACGCCGCTGTCCCAGGGCTGGACGCTGCGCCTGAACACCGACCGCGGCACCCCCCAGGAGGCGCCCCCGGGCCTGGCCGGCACCGCCGTGCCCGCGCAGGTGCCCGGCTGCGTCCACACCGACCTGATGGCGGCGGGCCTGCTGGACGATCCGTTTCTCGACCGCAACGAGACCGCGGTCGCGTGGGTGGGACACGCCGACTGGACGTACGCGACCGAACTGCCGCAGCGCGACGCCGCCTTCGAACGGGCCGACCTGGTCTTCGACGGGCTGGACACCGTCGCCGCCGTCCGCGTCGGCGGCCGGCTGCTGGGCCGCACCCGCAACATGCACCGCTCCTACCGCTTCGACGCCACCGAGCTGCTCGCGGGCGGGCCGGCGCCGCTCGAGGTCGCCTTCACCTCCGCCTACGTCGAGGCCGAGGCGCTGCGGAACACGCTCGGAGCACGTCCCAACTCCTACCCCGAGCCGTTCAACTACGTCCGCAAGATGGCCAGTTCGTTCGGCTGGGACTGGGGACCGACGCTGGTGACGGCCGGCGTGTGGCGCGAGGCCCGCATCGAGCACTGGTCCACCGCCCGGCTGGCCGCGGTCCGCCCGCAGGCCACCGTCGCCGACGACGGGACCGGCATCGTCGAGATCACCGTCGACCTGGAGCGCACGGACAGCGGCCGGAGCCGGCCGCTGCGCCTGGTGGCCGCGGTCGGCGACGCCTCCGCGGAGATCACCGTCGCCCCCGACGCGGACCGCGCCACCGTGCGCGTGCGCGTGCCGGACGCGGCGCTGTGGTGGCCGCGCGGCTACGGCGAGCAGGCCCTGTACGGGTGCACGGTCGCCCTGCGGCAGGACGACGAGCAGGTCCTCGACACGTGGGAGCGCCGCCTCGGATTCCGCACGATCGCGCTCGACACGTCCGCGGACGAGCACGGCAGCGCCTTCACCCTGATCGTCAACGGCACCGCGGTCTTCGCGCGCGGAGTGAACTGGATACCCGACGACGTCTTCCCCAGCCGCGTCACGCCCGACCGCTACCGCGCCCGGCTGACCCAGGCCGCCGAGGCGGGCGTGGACCTGGTGCGGGTGTGGGGCGGCGGCATCTACGAGGACCGCGCCTTCTACGACGTCTGCGACGAGCTGGGGCTGATGGTCTGGCAGGACTTCCTGTTCGCCTGCGCCGCCTACCCCGAGGAGCAGCCGCAGCGCTCCGAGATCGAGGCCGAGGCGCGGGAGAACGTGGCGCGGCTGATGCCCCACCCGTCGCTGGTCCTGTGGAACGGCAACAACGAGAACCTGTGGGGCTTCGCCGACTGGGAGTGGGAGCGGGAGCTCGCCGGCGACTCCTGGGGCGAGGGCTACTACCTGGGGCTGCTGCCCCGCATCGTGGCGCAGACCGACCCCACCCGCCCGTACTGGGCGGGCAGCCCGTGGTCGGGGTCCTGGGACCACGCCCCCAACGACCCCGACCACGGCACCGCCCACTCGTGGGAGGTGTGGAACCGCCGGGACTACAGCGACTACCTCACCACCGTGCCCCGCTTCGTCGCGGAGTTCGGCTGGCAGGCGCCGCCCGCGTTCGCCACCCTGGAACGCGCCCTGTCGGAGCGCCCGCTGAGCGCCGACTCCCCCGGCATGCTGCACCACCAGAAGGCCGAGGACGGCAACGGCAAGCTGAACCGCGGTCTGGCCGCGCACTTCGCCGAACCCGCCGACTTCGCCACCTGGCACTACCTGACGCAGCTGAACCAGGCGCGCGCGATCGCCACCGGCGTCGAGCACTGGCGCTCGCACTGGCCGCGCTGCGCCGGCACGGTGCTGTGGCAGCTCAACGACTGCTGGCCGGTCACCTCGTGGGCGGCGATCGACGGCGACTCCCGACTCAAGCCCCTCTACTTCGAGATCGCCCGGCTCTACGCCGACCGGCTGCTGACGGTCCAGCAGCGCGACGGCGGCCTGGTGGTGGCGGGCTGCAACCAGGCCGCGGCCACCTGGGACACCACCGTCACCGTCCGCCGGATCGACGCCGGCGGCAGCGTGCTGGCCGGCGCGGAGGTCGCGCTCAAGGCGGAGGGGCGCACCGTGGCCCTGGAGGGGCTCCCGGACGCGGTGACGGCGTTCGGCGACCCGCGCCGGGAGTTCCTGGTCGCCGACGCGGACGGCCTGCGCACGGTGCACTTCGCCTGCCCGGACCACGAGTTCGCCTATCCGGGCGCCTCCTATGATGTCCGCGTGACCGAAGACGGCGAGCGCGGGGTGGCGGTCACGGTCACCGCCACGGGCCTCGTACGGGACCTGCTGCTGCAGGCCGACCGGCTGGACGCGCACGCCCGCACCGACCGCGGCCGGGTGACGCTGCTGGCCGGCGAGAGCGCCACCTGGCATGTCACCGGCTGGTCGCGTCCCGACGCGGCGGCCGCCCGCGCGGCGCTGTTCTGCGTCAACGGCGGACCCGGCGGTGAGTGAGCCCCAGGCACGTCGGCCGGGGCGCGTCACGATCAACGACGTGGCGGCCCTGGCCGGCGTGTCCCGGGGGGCGGTGTCGCTGGCCTTCAACAACCGTCCCGGCGTCTCGGAAGCCACGCGGGAGCGCATCATGACCGCGGTGGCCGAGCTGGGCTGGGTGCCCAGCCAGGCCGCGACCAAGCTGTCCGGCTCGGCGACCGGCGCGGCCGACACCATCGGCCTGGTCATCAGCCGCCCGGCGCGCCAGCTGGGGCTGGAGCCGTTCTACATGGAGTTCATCTCCGGGGTGGAGTCCGTCCTGGAGGAGCACGGCTGCTCGCTGCTGCTGCACCTCGTGCGGGACACCGCGCAGGAGATCGCCGTCCACCACGCGTGGTGGCAGTCCCGTCGCATCGCCGGCTCCATCCTGGTCGACATCCAGCAGAACGACCCGCGGGTCACCGAGCTGGCGGCGATCGGCCTGCCGGCCGTCGCGGTGGGCCACCCGTCGCTGACGGGCGGCTTCACCTCGGTGTGGACCGACGACGAGGCCGCCGTGCACGAGGCGGTGCGGTATCTCGCCGCCCTGGGCCACCGGCGGATCGCCCGGGTGGGCGGCCACGCGGGGCTCGGCCACACCCTGATCCGGACCGCCGCGCTCAACGCGATCGTGGCGGAACTGGGGCTGGAGGCGGCGCGCAGCCTCACCACCGACTACTCCGGGGAGCAGGGCGCGCGGGCCACCCGCTCGCTGCTCGCCTCCGCGGAGCGCCCCACGGCGATCATCTACGACAACGACATCATGGCGGTCGCCGGCCTGTCGGTGGCGGCCGAGATGGGCCTGCGGGTCCCGCGGGACATCAGCCTGATCGCCTGGGACGACTCGCAGCTGTGCCAGCTCACGCACCCGACCCTGTCCGCCATGAGCCACGACGTGTTCGGCTTCGGCGCCGACGTGACCCGCCGGCTCTTCGACGTCGTCCACCGCCGGGACGTCTCGTCCGGCCCGGTGCCGACCCCCGTACTGCTGCCGCGCGGCAGCAGCGCGCCACCGCGGGGAGCGACCGACTGAGGGCGGGGCGAGGGCGGGGCGGTCCGGGGAGGTTCCCGGACCGCCCCGCCCTGCCGGCGTGCGCGCCCGCCCGCTCCGCTCCCCTCCGACCGAACGGCAGGTTCGCGCATGCCCCGACTCCCCCGGCTCCCCCGACCGGCCCGCCCCGTCCCGCGCCCGGCCGGGGAAGCCGCCGGCGGCACGGCGCCATGAGGCTCGCGACGCGCGTCTGGGGGCACGGCCCCCGCACGGCGGTCCTGGTGCACGGCATCATGACCGACTCCCGCACCTGGAACCGGGTCGCCCCGGCCATCGCCCAGTGCGGCTACCGGGTCCTCGCCGTCGACCTGCGCGGCCACGGCGCGAGCGCCCACGCCGCCACCTACACTCCCGCCGAGCTGGCGGCCGACCTGATCGACACCCTGCCGCCGGCGCCCGACCTGGCCATCGCCCACTCGCTGGGCTCGGCCGCCCTGCTGCTGGCCGTACCCGAACTGCGCTGCGCCCGCGCGATCCACTGCGACCCCGCGTGGCTGGACCGCCCCCGGGACTGGGACGCGCTGCGCGCCGTCAAGCGGGCCGGCTGGGCCGAGCTGCGCGCCGCGCAGCCGCGCTGGCCCGACGACGACATCACCACCGAGCAGCGGGCGCTCACCACCTGGGATCCGGCGTCCGTCGACGCCCTGCGCCGGCTGCCCGGCCTTCCGGGCGCCCCGGCCGTCCCCTCGCTCGTCATGCTCGCCGACCCCAGCGAGCGGATCCCGCCGGCCGAGGCGGCCACGCTGCGACGCGGTGGCTGGTTCCTGCGCACGGTGCGGGGTGCGGGCCACACCATCCACCGGGACGATCCGGCGGGCTTCCTCCGCGGCCTGCGCGGCTGGCTGCGCTGACGTGCCGTTTCGCGCACGGCGCCGGCTCGGCGCGGGCCACGCGGGGTGCCGGTGCCGGCCGCGGCGGACCGTGGCCGGCACCGGCGGTGACGCCGGACTACAGGACGAGCTCGCCCTGGTTCAGGACCCGGGGCAGGAAGTACGACGTCTGGATCTCGGCGTTGGTGTTGCTGCCGCGCAGCTGCTCGGACCACAGCATGAACCAGGCCCATTGCGGTTGGCTCTGCAGCAGGGAATCGGTCGGCACTTTACCCATTTCCGCGATGGCGATGGGCTTCGTCCCCGCGATATTCCGCAGCTGCTGGTAGTCGGCGGCGCTGGGGTAGTTCTTGTACCACGCGTCGAGTGAGGCGACGTCGACGTACTGACTGCCCGGATAGTAATTGCTCCAGCCACCGGCCGGGTTGTCCTGGACGTTCCACACCCAGATCAGATTGTCGAGGCCCTTGGTTCCCGCAAGGTAGTCGCGCGTGATCTGGTACAGCCGGGCGCTCCCATTCGCGCCGGGCCGATTTCCCCACCAGTTCCACGCTTCGTTCATCTCGTGCAGCGGGCGGAAGAGGACGGGAACTCCGGCGGCCTTCAGCTGCTGCAGGTAGGGGACGGCCTCGTCGAGGCGCTTCTTCCACGCGGTGTTCAGCGCGGTGCCGCCGGTGACGATCTGCGCGAACTGCGCGTCCGTGATGTGCGACTTCACGCCGCCGTCGAACGCACAGCTGCTCCCCTGGGTCGGCGGGCAGACATGCCAGGTCAGAGCGACCAGCGAGCCGTGCGACCACTCCAACTTCGCCTGATCCACCACGCGCTGGCGGTTGGCCACGTCGGTGGCGTTGAACATCAGGTCGCCGCCCCACAGGCCGGGCCACTGGCCGGTGATGTCGTGGACCTGTTGCGTGTACTGCCCCGGAGAGGTGGCGGGCTCCTTGTTGTGCTGACCGGAGACGATGTGGTTTCCGGATATGGACTTCAGGTAGTTCAGCACGTTCTGCTTGGGCGTCGCGGGAAACGCCTGCGCGGATTCCGTCGCGGGCCCGGCGAATACCGCCGTCAGGACGGCCGCGGCAGTCAGGGCCGAGGCGACGCAGAACTTCACTTTTCTCATGGGCATCCCGGCTCTCAGCGAGGTACGGACTTCGTGTCGCTCTGACGGTGGCGGTTGTTCCGCTTTTCGTCAATGGTTCTCGCTGAATTCCGCAACCCGTTGACGGCATTCTTTACTTAACTTTTCCTAAACTCCGCCCGCGGTCGGCCACTTGGCGCCGGCGCACCGCGCGGCAGGTGGCCGCCCGAATTCTGACCCACCGTCAAGTCAAGACCTCGGCAGGACCGTTCCTCCGCGACGGCGAGATCCGGCCGCGCCCCGGGCGCCCGTCGGCCCCTTCACGCCCTCGACGGGCCCGCGCCCGGAGGCTGGAATCCGCCCCTGCCGGCGTCCGGGCCGGATCCACGCTCCTCGACCGCCGGCGCACGCCCCCGTGCAGGTGGGCGTCGTCCGACCCTCGCGGACGGAGCGGGGTGCGGCCGCGAAGGCCGCCGGGAACGACCGCTTACCCCCGGCATCCGAGGTCATGCGAAGTGTTCATGTGCCGTTCGCGCGACCCCCCTGATTTGCGACACCACTTTTCGCCCCCGGCGCCTCAGTCGACGATGTCTCAAAGCCATCGTTTACCACCGTAACGAATGAGAAGGAAACAATTCAGCGGCGAAAATCAGAAACATTCAGCTACTTCCCCCGAGGAGCGAAAATGGCGATCGGTATTGTCTCGGTCGGCGGTTACGTACCGCCGGACGTCATAGGCAACGCAACAATAGGCAACTGGGCGCACGTGACCGAGGACTGGATCGAATCCAGGACCGGGATAAAGGAGCGCCGCTACGCCCGCGACGACATGGCGACCTCCGACATGGCCGTGAACGCCGCCCGTCCGCTGGTGGCGGATCCGGAGGTCAAGGAGAACGTCGGCGTGGTCGTCCTGGCGACCGCCACCCCCGACCAGCCGCAGCCCGCGACCGCCAGCTTCGTGCAGGACGGCCTGGGACTGCGGGCCGTGCCCGCGTTCGACGTCAACGCCGTCTGCTCGGGGTTCCTCTACAGCCTGACGGTGGCCGAGGCGATGATGGCCAACCGGTGCGACGCGAAGTACGGACTCGTCGTCGGCGCCGACAAGTTCTCCAGCATCATGGACCGCGACGACCCCAGGACCGTCAGCCTCTTCGGCGACGGCGCCGGGGCGGTGCTGCTGGGCCACGTGCCGGACGCCTACGGGATCCAGGGGGCCGCGCTGCTGGCCGACGGCGGCGCCGCCGACCTGGTCCGCGTCGAGGGCGGCGGCACCCGCCACCCGCTCGACAGCGACAGTCTGGACGCCGGCGAGCAGCTCTTCCGCATGGAGGGCCGGGCGGTGCGCGACTGGGGGCTGCAGTTCGTGCCCAAGGTCGTGCAGGACGCCCTGTCCCAGGCCGGCTGGTCCGCCGCCGACGTGGACCGGGTGATCCTCCACCAGGGCAACACCCGGCTGGTGGAGGCGCTGGCCGAGGCCCTCGGCATCAGCGACGACAAAGTGGCCCTGACGGCCCCCGAGTTCGGCAACACCGCGGCGGCCTCGATCCCCCTGACGCTCTTCGAGGAGCACAACCGGCGGCCCCTGCGGCGCGGCGAGCGCGTCCTGCTGGCCTCGGTGGGCGGCGGCATGACCGCCGCGGCGCTCGCGATGACCTGGTACTGAGAAACCGCACCCCCAGAAGAATCGGAGAATTCTTTCATGCTCCCCATCGTGAACCGCGCACAAGGCGTTTTCGTATACGACGAGGAAGGCCGCGAATACCTGGACGGATGCTCAGGAGCCGTCAACGTGAATATCGGGCACGCGGTTCCGGAAATCATCTCCCGTATGCATGAGCAAATAGACCGCGTCAATTTCGCCTACCGCACGCAGTTCCGTTCGCGCCCTCTGCTCGACCTCGCGGCGCGACTGGCCGAACTGGCTCCCGGCGATCTGAACCAGGCGCAGTTCTGCAATTCCGGCTCCGAGGCGGTCGAGGCGGCGCTGCGCCTGGTCACCCTCGTCAACGCGCGGGCGCACCGCCCCTTCAAGTGCGTGGTGCTCTCCGAGGAGCCCAGCTACCACGGCATGACCACCGGCGCCCTGGCCGCGTCGGGGCACCCGCTGCGCCGCCAGGGGCTGCAGTCCCTGCTCGCCAACCAGGTCACGGTCGCCCGGGTCCGGTCCAGCAACGAGGGCCTGCGCGCCTCCGCCGAGGACTGGGAGGACGCCATCAACGAGATCGGCCCGGCCAACCTCGCGGCCGTGATCATCGAGCCGGTCGGCGGCGCGTCCAGCGGCGCGGTGCCCGCTCCCGTGGAGGCGCTGCGCCGGCTGCGGGAACTGGCCGACGAGCACCGCTTCCTGCTGATCGCCGACGAGGTCATGACGGGCCTGGGCCGTACCGGCCGCTGGTTCGGCTGTGACCACGCCGGTATCGCGCCCGACCTGATGGTGCTGGGCAAGGGGCTCTCGGGCGGCTACGTGCCGATCGCCGCCCTGCTGGTGTCCGACCAGGTCGCCGCGGCGCTGGACGCGCCGGTGGGCCAGCTGCTGTTCGGCCACACCATGGCCGGCGCCCCGCTCGCCGCCGCCACCTCGCTGGCCGTCGTCGACTACCTCGTCGAGCACGACATCCCCCGCCAGGCCGCGCGCGCCGGTGAGCACCTGCGGCCGCTGCTGGACGCCCTGTGCCGGCGCCACCCGATGGTCACGGAAGTCCGCGGCACGGGCCTGCAGCTCGCCCTGGGCCTGCACGCCGACCCCGACCGCTTCCCCGGGATCTCGCTGGACCTGGCCGAGGCCGCCCGCGCCCAGGGGCTGCTGCTCTACCCGGCAGGCGTCACCCCCGCCACCGAATCGGTGCTGGTCACGCCGCCGTTGACGATCTCCGAGCAGGAGACCGACGAGCTCGCCCTGCGCCTGGACCGCGCACTCACCAGCCTGGTGCCCTCCGCTCCGGCCGGCGACGTCCGCGAACTGCTCGCCACCGCCGGCTGACCCCGCCGCGGCGCCGCGGCCGCGCAGGACCGTTCGTCATCCCCGCCGCGCCGAGCCCGGCAGCCGGGCCCGGCCGACCTTTGCAAAGGACACTGTGATGATCAGACACTTCGCCACGCCCGAACTGCGGGAGAAGTACCAGGAACTCGCCGCCGCCACCGTCGCCAAACGGGCGGAGGAGTTCACCCAGAAGGGCCGCCTGGACCGCGAGTCCTGGCAGGAGATCGCCGACGCCGGAGTGTGGGGCCTGGCCGTGCCGACCGAGTGGGGCGGCTCGGGCGGCACCTGGTGGGACTTCACCGCCGCGTTGGAGGGCATCGCGGCCGGCGGGCGCGACCTGGGCTTCTGCCTGTCGATGGTGGCGCAGGCCGGCCTGATCCGCTCGCTGCTGACCTACGGCACCGACGAGCACAAGGCGGCCTGGCTGCCGCGGCTGCTCGGCGGCGACGTGGGCTGCACCGCCCTGACCGAGACCACCGGCGGTTCCGACGTCACCCGCATCCGCACCGCGGCGGTCAGCGACGGCGACCACTACGTGCTCAACGGCCACAAGGACCACATCACCAACGGTCCGGAGGCCGACATCGCCCTGATCCTCGGGCGGGTCCCGGAGGTCGGGAACCAGGACATCACCCTGTTCATGATCGACATGCACGCGGACGGCGTCGTCCAGGGCCCCATCGAGGACATGATGGGCAACCGCACCAGCCCGACCGGCCCGATCGCGCTGGACGGCGTCCGGGTGGAGGCCCGCAACATCGTCGGCGGCATCGGCGGCGGCATCGACGCCGTCTACAACACCATCTCCCTCGACCGGCTGCTCTACGGGATCCTGGCCGCGGCCTACCTCGACCCGATGCTGGACGAGGTCATGGAGTACGCGCAGCAGCGGCACGCCTTCAAGGTGCCGATCGCCGAGCACCAGTACGTCCAGGGGCGGATCACCGACGCCAAGTTCGCCATCGAGGCGACCCGCTGGGTCTCCTACGGGGCGCTGGACGCGCTCGTGCAGGACTCGGACCGCGCCTCCCTGATGTGCTCCGTGGCCAAGTACCACGCCGGGGAGACGCTCAAGCTCGGCACCGAGACCGCGCTGCGGGTCTACGGGCACCTCGGCTACATGGAGGGCCCGCACAGCCAGGCGCTGCGGGACGCGCTCGGCACGCTGATCGCCGGCGGCACCGCGGAGATCCAGCGCAAGAACGTCTTCAACCAGATGCAGCGGCTGGGCGCCAAGGCCGCCTGACCCGGCTCGCCCGTCGCGATTCCCCTGTTCGACCCCCTGTCCGGAACGACCTCCCGAGGAGTGGCATGACCACCCGACCCGCCTCCCCGACCGCTGCCGCCGGCACCCGCACGGCGACGCCCGCCCCCGACCTGACCGCCCTGGTGGGAACCTCCGCCACCTTGACCCACACCGTCAGCGCCGAGGACTCGGCCGGCCGCTGGGGCAACGACATCGACGTCCTCGCCACCCCCGTCCTGCTCTGGCTGAGCGAGATCGCCGCCATGCGGGTCCTGGGCGACGCCGTGGCCGACCCGTGGATGACGGTCGGCCTGCACCACGACACCGGGCACCTGGCCCCCACCCCCACCGGCGAGGACGTGCACCTCACCGCCCGGCTGACGCATGTCGACGGCAAGAAGCTCACCTTCGAGGTCGAGGGGCGCGACAGCCGCGCCACGGTGCTGCGCGGCACCCACCAGCGGGCCGTGATCGACCGCGGCCGCTTCCTGGCCGGCCTCGCCGACCGCCTGCCCGGCTGATCCGCGCGCCCCACCCGCCCGTCCCGGCACGGCACGACGCCCCACCGCAACGACCCCACGACCGCCCACTCGCGAAAGGGAACCCATGCAGCACCAACTCGTCGTCGGCAACACCACCACCGAGTACACCTACGGGGGTTCGCTGGACAGCTTCCCCACCAAGATCCTCGCCGCCCGGCATGCCGAGTCCGCCCGCCAGGCGTGGCTGCTCCGCGACGGCGACGCCATGATCACCGAACGCCCGCTGACCCCCGCGTTCATGTCCTACCTGGGCCGGACGCTCGGGCTGGACCTGGACTCCATCGCCTTCCTCACCCATGACGAGGAGGCCTCCGGCTCGATGTTCCTGGACGGCGCCAGCCTGCTGGAGCCCGGCCTCGTGAAGCAGCTCGGCGACATCGTCGGTCCGGACTGGAAGATCGTCCCCTACATCCACGACCGGTCGGTCGCGACCCTCGGCCGCCGGCTGGGGCTCAGCGAGCAGGCCAACCCGCCGTTCTTCGCCGAGGGCGGCAGCGACATCTTCAACAGCAAGGCCTTCTTCCGCGCCTGGAGCCGCGGGCTCGGCGCGCCGGTCGCCCCGGGCCAGGTGACCCGCAACCGGGCCGCGACCGCGCAGGCCGTGGCCGAGCTGCTGCCGGTGACCGGATCCGTCATCGTCAAGCAGGACTTCAGCGCCAGCGGCTACGGCAACGTCCTGTTCACCACGGACGGCGACGTGCCCGGCGTCGGCGTGTCCAGCACCCATGTGGTGCCGTCCGGCAGCACCGCGGACGAGCTGTTCGAGCTGCTGGCGGAGTCCTTCCCCACGGTCGACCAGGTCCGCGACTTCCCGAACGGCCTGCGCCCCTGCGAGGCCGTCGTGGAGGTCTACTACGGCAACAGCCTGACCTTCTACAGCGAGGTGGACATCCCGGAGCCGGGCACCGAACCGACGGTCCTGAACTGGGGACTGATGCGGATGGAGCCCATCTGGAACGGCTTCGTGATCCCCTCGACGGAGCTGGCCGGCACGGCCGAGGCCGAGATGCTCTCCTGGTCGGTCGAGATGGCGGTGTACCTGCAGCGCACCGGCTACCGGGGCCTGCTGAACTGCGACTCCATCCTCACCCCCGACGGGCAGATGCTCTTCAGCGAGGTCAACGCCCGCGTCGGCGGCTGCACCCACGTGCACTACGCCGCGCTCCGGCTGCTGGGTGAGGACTACCTGCGGCGCTACACCCTGCTGACCCGCAACCACCTGCCCTGCGGCGACTTCGAGACGCTGGCCAGGAGCATCGACGGCGACGAGCTGCTCGGAGCGGGACCGGCCGGGGGCTGCGGCGCGGTGCTGCTGGTCGACGACACGACGGTCAACGGCACGGTGCAGTACATGGCCTACGGCGACACCCCGCAGCGGGCCCAGGCCGCGGAGGAGCGCCTGACCGCACTCGCGGCCGCCAGCTGAGTCCGGTGCCGCCCACCGTGGTCCGCGCGCCGGCGCCCGGTGCACCGCAGGGTGCGCCGGCCGCGGGCGGTCACGACCCGGCGGCGGCCGACCGGCGGGAGCGCATCGCGGTGACCTTGGCGATGCTGCCGCAGGCCCGCCCGGTGCTGCCCGCGTACATGCTGCACCACACGCGGGAGTTGTTCCGCGACTGGTCGTAGAAGACCCAGCGGCAGTCCGGGCAGGCCCGCAGCCGGTTCCAGCGCCGGTCGGTCACCAGCCACGCGGCCAGCCGCAGGATCTCCTCCACGGGAGTGTCGGCGCCGCTGAGCACCAGGGCGCCGTCCTCGATGCGGGCCGTCTGCGGGTAGCGCGCCAGCCATCGGTCGAGGCGTACCGTAACGCGTTCCTCGACATCGGCCCGCAGGTCGTCGCGCAGCCGGGCCAACTCGGTGCCGGCCTTGCGGCCGTGCGGGGCGGAGATGCGGCCGAACAGCCGCTGCCAGGACGTCGTGTCCGCGGCCAGGGCGGGCAGCGCGTCGGTCAGGACCCGGGTGTCGTTGGGGATCGACAAGGTGTTGAGAAAGTGACGAAGTTCCTCGACCTCGGCGGCCACCGTAGTCGGTTTCATGCTTCAACTCTATTGTCCCGGCGCCGCGTCGGCTCCCTCCCGGTAGCGGGAGATGCCGGCGCCCCGGCCGGACCGACCAGGAAACCACAGGTGGTAACCCGTGGAGAACGCGAAACGTATACCCTCTATTTCCATGACCGGTAACCTCTCCACCGGCCGTCAAGCGGCCGACCCAGAAGAAACCGACGAGTCGGAACGCGCCGCGGCCGACGCCGCACCGGCCGCGGGAGGCAAGGGCGCCGGCTACCGCCAGGTACTGGCGCTGCCCGCCCACACGACCTGGTACGCGGCCGCGGCGATGATCCGCGCACCGGTGGTGATGGCCCCGCTCGCGCTGGTCTTCGTCGGCTACAGCACCGGCTCCTTCGCCGCCGGCGGCATCCTGGCCGCCGCCCACGCCCTGGGCGAGGCCGCCGCCGCACCACTGATGGGCCGGTTGTTCGACACCCGTCCCTTCGTTCGGCAGTTACGGCTGAGCCTCGTCGCCGAGGCGATCGCCTTCACGCTGCTGGCGGTGTTCATGACGGACGCCCCGCTTCCCGTACTGATCGCGCTGGCCGCACTGGCCGGCGGCTCGGCGGCCGGCGCACCGGGCGGGATGCGCGCCCAGCTGTCGACCACCACCCCCGAGCGACTGCGCCCCACCGCACTGAGTCTGGAGAGTTCCCTCAGCCAGACGGTGTGGGCCGTCTCCCCGCCCCTGGTCTCCCTGCTCTACGTGCAGCTGACCGCGCGCGGGGCCCTGCTCGCCATCGCCCTGATCGCGTTCACACCGGTGCTCTTCGCCGGCCGGATCTCCCACAGCGACCACCACACCAGCGCGACGGCGAGCGCACGGAACGCGATGCCCACCGCGCAGGTGCTGCGACTGGCGTGGCCCACCGCGCTGCTCTCCGCGTCGATCATGTTCCTCATCGGGACCGTGGACGTGCTGCTGCCGGCCCGGCTGACGGAGACCGGCAGTTCACCGGCGCTCGCCGGACCGGTGATGACGGCGTTCGCCGTCGCCAGCGTGCTGGCCGGGCTCCTGTACGGGCTGCGCCGCTGGCCCGGCTCCTTCCGCGTCCAGTCGCTGGCCCTGCTGCTCGCGATGGCCGCCGCGTTCACCACGCCGGCGCTGATGACCCACCCCCTGGGGTTCGCCGCCGCGTTCGCGGTCGGCGGCCTGTTCTTCAGCCCCCTGATGGTCATCAGGAACGTCGCCCTGCAAGAACGCCTGCCGCAGCGCGCCTGGGCCACCGGTTTCTCGCTGCTGTACGCCGCCGGCGGGCTGGGCTACGGCGCCGCCGGGCTGATGTCGGCGGCCATGCTGCGGCTCGTGGGCGCCGGTGACACCTTCGCGGTCTGCACGGCCGTGACCGCCGTCATCGGCCTGACCTCGCTCCTCGCGGAGCGCGCACCCGCCTCCCGGGCCACGTCCGACGACGCCGAGCCGCAAGCCTCCTGACGCGGCGCGCGGGGCTCACGCGGGCCGGGCCCGCGGGGGCTCCGCGGGGGTGCGCAGGCCCTCCGCCGCGTCCGAGACGCGGCGGATCAGCCGCAGGAACAGGGCCTGTTCGTCGGCGGACAGCGGGGCGAGGAAGACCTGGTTCATCCGGGCCGTCCGCACCGTCAGCCGGCGGTGCGTACGGCTGCCCTCGTCGGTGAGGCGCAGCAGGAACCGGCGGCCGTCCTCGGGGTCGCGGACCTTCTCCAGCAGGCCGCGGGAGTGCAGCCGGCCGATGACCTCGGCGATGGTGGAGCGGTCCAGGCCGACCCGTTCGCCCACGGTCCGCTGGTCGAGGCCGGGCTCGGCGGTGAGCGCGTTGAGCACCCCGAACTGCGGGGAGGTGATCTCCTCGGAGACCATCGCGGTCCACAGCAGGTGATGCGCCTGCTGCAGGCGCCGGGCCAGGTGCCCCGGGTGGGTGGTCAGGTCGACCGCGGCCATGGCGCTCCTCGTGCATTTCGTGGGTGCACTGAGGATAGTCTCCCTCCCGCGATCCCGCCTCCTGCCCCGTTGGTGATTCCACCGGTGTCCTAACCGGAGGTTATTGACGGCCGGGTCGGCGAGTGCCAGCATGACGACGCCCGAGATATTCGTCAGTGCACTGAGCATCTCGGACCGTGGACCCGCAGAGACCGGAGGCTTCTCGTATGGACAAGGTGGCCCCAGGCCCCGCCGAGGCGGTGGCCGGCGCCCGCGAGGGGACGGCCTTCGCGGCCGGCGGCTCCGGGCTCTTCCAGGCCGACATCGACACCGAGATCGAGGACCTGCAGAACGCCTACGACCGGGCGCTCGCGGCCGGCGCGCCCGCGCGCCACCACCCGCCGCGCGACTACGCCCCCTACCGCAGCTCCCTGCTGCGCCACCCCCACCAGCCGCTGGTCGCGGTGGACGGCGGCGACCCCGAGACCGTCGAGCTGTCGGGTCCGGTGTTCGGCCCGACCGACATCACCGCCACCGACAACGACCTCACCGTCCAGCACCAGGGCGAGCCGCTCGGCGAGCGCATCACCGTCTCCGGGCGGCTGCTGGACCGCGGCGGCCGACCCGTGCGCGGCCAGCTCATCGAGCTGTGGCAGGCCAACGCCTCCGGCCGGTACGCCCACCTGCGCGACCAGCACCCGGCCCCGCTCGACCCCAACTTCACCGGGGTCGGCCGCACGCTGACCGACGACGCCGGCCGGTACACGTTCACCACCGTCAAGCCCGGCGCGTACCCGTGGCGCAACCACACCAACGCCTGGCGCCCCGCCCACCTCCACTTCTCCGTCTTCGGCAGCGCCTTCGCCCAGCGGCTGGTGACCCAGATGTACTTCCCCGACGACCCGCTGTTCCGCTACGACCCGATCCTGCGGTCGGTGACCGACGCGGCGGCCCGCGAACGCCTGGTCGCCACGTACGACCACGACCTGTCCCGGCCCGAGTTCTCGCTCGGCTACGCGTGGGACATCGTCCTGGACGGCCCCTCCGCCACCTGGATCGAAGAAGGCCGCTGACCGCCATGCCCGAGACCACCAGGACGCTTCTCCCCACCCCGTCGCACACCGTCGGCCCCTTCTACGGCTACGCGCTCCCGTTCCCCGACGGCGGGCAGGTCGCGCCCCGGGGCCACCCCGACACGATCGTCCTGCACGGGTACGTGCTCGACGGCGCCGGCGACCCGGTCCCCGACGCCCTGCTGGAGTTCTGGCAGGCCGCCCCGGACGGGTCCCTGGCCGGCGCCCCCGGATCGCTCCGCCGCGACCCGGTGACCGGCGGCTTCCTCGGCCGCAACGGCACCGACCTGACCGGCTTCGGCCGGATCGCCACCGATGCCGACGGCCACTGGGCCCTGTTCACCCTGCCGCCCGGCAACGCGGGACCGCCCTACATCAGCGTGTGCGTCTTCGCCCGCGGCCTGCTGCACCACGTGTTCACGCGCGCCTACCTCGCGGACGGACCCGACCCGGTGCTCGACTCGGTGCCGCTCCCGCGCCGCGGCACGCTGCTCGCGCGGCCCGCCGAGCACCGCACGTACCGCTTCGACATCCGCCTCCAGGGTGCCGACGAGACGGTCTTCCTGGAGTTCCGGTGACCTCCCCCGGCATCGACCACGGCCTGCTCGCGCCCGGCCGGGCCGGCTCCCCCGCCGAGGCCTCGACCGCGGACAGCGCGTTCCTGCGGGCGATGCTCGACGCCGAGGCGGCGCTCACCCGCGCCCAGGCCGAAGTCGGCCACGCTCCCGCCGAGGCCGCTCGCGCGGTCACCGCCGCGGCCGGCACGGCCCCCTTCGACCTCGGCAGCATCGCCCTGCGCGCCCGGGCCGGCGGCAACCCCGTCATTCCGCTGGTCGCGGACCTGACGGCAGCGGTCCCCGAGGAGTTCGGCCCGTACGTGCACCGCGGCGCGACCAGCCAGGACATCATGGACACCGCGACCATGCTCGTCGCGGCCCGCACCCTGGACCTGGTCCTGGCCGACCTGCACCGCACCGAGCGGGCGCTGTCCGCCCTGGCCGCGCGCCACCGGGACACGCCGATGCCCGGCCGCACCCTGACCCAGCACGCGGTACCCACCACCTTCGGCCTCAAGGCGGCGGGCTGGCGCTCGCTGGTCCTCGACGCCCGCGACCGGCTGCGGACGGTCCGGGCCGCGCTGCCCGCGCAACTCGGCGGCGCGGCAGGCACGCTGGCGGCCTTCGAACAGTACGGAAGCCACGGCACCGCGCGGCAGCTCACCGCCGCCTACGCCCGCGAGACGGGCCTGGCGGAGCCGGCGCTGCCCTGGCACACCCTGCGCACGCCGGTCGTCGACCTCGCGGCGGCCCTCGCGTTCACCGCGGGCGCCCTCGGCAAGACCGCCGCCGACGTCCTCACCCTGTCGCGCACCGAGATCGCCGAGGTCACCGAAGGCGTCGCGGACCACGGCCGTTCCGGCGGTACGGAGCGGGCGGGCGGCTCCTCCGCCATGCCCCACAAGAGGAACCCGGTCCGCGCGACCCTCGTCGCCGCGGCCGCGCGGCGCGCCCCCGGCCTGGCCGCGACCCTGTTCGCCGCGCTGGTCGCCGAGGACGAGCGCCCGGCCGGCGCCTGGCACGCCGAGTGGGAGCCGCTGCGCGACCTGCTGCGCCTGACCGGCGGCGCGGCCCGCGACGCCGCCGAGCTGGCCGAGAACCTCCAGGTGCACGCCGGCACCATGCGCGAACACCTGGACCTCGCCCACGGGTTGATCGTCTCCGAGCGGCTGGCCGCCGCGCTGGCGCCGGTCCTGGGCCGCGCCCGGGCCGCCGCGCTCCTGACGGACCTCGCGCGGCGCACGTACACCGAGGGCAGGACGCTGGCCGCGCTCCTGGCCGATCGGCCCGAACTCGACGGCGCCGGCCTCGACCTCGACGGCCTCGTGGACCCCGCCCGGTACACCGGCGCCGCCGGATCCCTCACCGACCGCGCCCTGGAGCGACGTTGACCAACCCCCAGCACACCGCACCCGCCGACGGCCCGCGCCGGGGGCTGCACCACCGCGCCGAAGGCCCGGCCACCGGCCCGGCGCTGCTCCTCGGCCCGTCACTCGGCACCTCCACCGCGCTGTGGGACGCCGTCGCCCCCGAGCTGTCCGCGACCCACCGCGTCGTGCGCTGGGACCTGCCCGGCCACGGCGGCTCGCCCGCGGACCTCATCGCCCCGGGCGCGACGGTCGGCGACCTGGCCCACCTGGTGCTGTCCCTCGCCGACGCGCTGGGCATCGACCGGTTCGCCTACGCCGGGGTCTCGCTCGGCGGGGCCGTCGGCCTGCGCCTGGCCGTCCACCACCCCCAGCGGGTGGCGAGCCTGGCGGTCATCTGCTCGTCCGCGCACTTCGGTGGCGCCACGCCGTGGGAGCAGCGGGCCGCGCAGGTCCGCCGGGAGGGGCTGTCCGCGCTCGCCGACACCGCGCCCTCCCGCTGGTTCACGCCCGGCTTCACCGTGCCCCGCCTGGTGGCCGACCACCGGGCGGCCGACCCCGCCGCGTATGCGGCGTGCTGCGATGCGCTGGCCGCGTTCGACCTGCGCGACGCCCTGCCGTCCGTGACCGCGCCCACGCTGGCCGTCGCGGGCCGCGAGGACCCCGCGACGCCGCCCGCGCACCTGCGGGAGATCGCGGACGCGGTGCCCGGCGCCTGCCTCACCGAGATCCCCCGCGCCTCCCACCTCGCCCCCGCCGAGCGGCCCGACGCCGTGCTGGCCGCCCTGCGCGGCCACCTGACGGGCGGCGCCGGGCGCGGCATGGCCGCGCGCCGCCAGGTGCTCGGGAACGCGCACGTGGACCGTGCGCAGCAGCGGCAGAGCGCCTTCACCGCCCCGTTCCAGGACTTCATCTCCCGCTACGCGTGGGGCGAGATCTGGACCGACGACACGCTCTCCCGCCGCGAACGCAGCATGGTCACCCTGACGGCGCTCAGTGCGCACGGCCACCACGACGAGCTGGCCCTGCACGTGCGGGCGGCGCGGCGCAACGGTCTGACACCCGAGGAGATCGGCGCGGTGCTGCTGCAGACGGCGGTCTACTGTGGCGTCCCGGCGGCCAACTCCGCGTTCGCCGTGGCGCAGCGCGTGCTGGCGGAGGAGGAGTCGACCCCCTGAGCGCCGGCCGGCCGGCGTGCGAGGCCGGCGGGTCCGCCGGCCCGCACCACCCCTACGAACAGCGGCTCGCACCCCGGGCCCGCTTCCGCGACGAGGAGAACTGATGCACACGACCGTCGGCATCATCGGCGGCGGCCCCTCCGGCCTGCTGCTCGCCCGCCTGCTGCACCGCGCCGGCATCGACAGCGTGGTGCTGGAGCGCCGCGACCGGGTCTTTGTCGAGCAGCGGCAGCGCGCCGGCATCCTGGAGCAGGCCACCGTCGACGTGCTGCGCGAGGCGGGCGCCGGCGCCCGCCTCGACCGCGAGGCGCTGGTCCACGACGGCATAGAGCTGCGCTTCGACGGCCGCAGCCACCGCGTCGACTTCCCCTCGCTCACCGGCGGTCGCCGGGTGGTGGTCTACGCCCAGACCGAGGTGGTGAAGGACCTGATCGCCCTGCAGCTCGACGAGGGCGGGCCGCTGCTCTTCGACGCCGAGGTGCACGCGGTGGAGGGCGCGGACACCGACCGACCGCTGATCCGCTACTCCCACGAGGGCCGCGAGCAGACGCTGAGCTGCGACTACGTGGTCGGCTGCGACGGCTTCCACGGCGTGGCGCGGGGGGCGGTGCCGGACGGGGTGAGCACCACGTTCGAGCGCACCTACCCGTACTCCTGGCTCGGCATCCTCGCCGACGCCCCGCCGGTGTACGACGAGTTGATCTACGCGCACTCCGAGCGCGGCTTCGCCCTGGCCAGCATGCGTTCCCCGGCGGTCAGCCGCCTGTACCTGCAGGTTCCGAACGGAACCGACCCCGCCGACTGGCCGGACGACCGGATCTGGGACGAGCTGGACGCCCGCTTCGCCCTGCGGGACGGGGCCGGGCAGCGGCTCAAGCGCGGACCCGTCACGCAGAAGTCGGTGCTTCCGATGCGCAGTTCGGTCACCGAGCCGATGCGCTACGGCCGGGTCCTCCTCGCCGGGGACGCCGCGCACATCGTGCCGCCGACCGGCGCCAAGGGCCTGAACCTCGCCGCCGCCGATGTGGTGGTGCTGGCGCGGGCCTTCGCGCATCTGAAGGACAGCGGCTCGGCGGAGCTGCTCGACGCGTACTCCGACACCTGTCTGCGCCGGGTGTGGCGGGCCGAGCACTTCTCGTACTTCATGACCAGCACCCTGCACACCGACCCGCGGCAGTCCCCCTTCGACACCCGGCTGCAGCTGTCGCAGCTGGAGCGGATCGCGACGTCGCCGCACGCCGCCGCCGAACTGGCCGAGAACTACACGGGACTGCCGCTCGGACCGACCGCCTGACACCCCGCGCACCCGGACCTGAACACCTGAGTACCTGAACAGCGCAGCACCGGGACCGCCTCACGAGGGGCGTCCCGGTGCTGCGCTGTCCGCGGGCCGGCGCGCCGGCGCCTCAGCTCTCGACGAGGGCGTCGACGACGGCCCGCGCGACGCGGCCGGCCCGTTCGGCCGTCCAGTAGGCGGGGTCCTCCACGGTGGACACGAAGTACCCGCGGGTCAGCAGGGAGAGCACGTCGGCCGCGAGTTCGGCGTCGGGCACTCCGGCGGCGAGGGACGCGTCGAAGAACTCCTGGCGCGACTCGCGCGGCTCACGGTGGTCGACTCCCCCGGGGTCGGTGTGCGCCGAGGAGAGCATCTCGACCCACAGCGTGCGCAGCAGCAGGTCCTCGGGGTCCGTGCTCAGGTGCCACTCCACCGTCGCCCGCAGCCGCTCCTTGCCGTCGAGTTCGCCCACGTGCTCGTCCAAATCGGCCCGCCAGCGGGACTCGGCCGCGCGGACGGCGTTGGTGATCAGCGCGATGCGCGTGGGCACGTAGTTGGTGACCATCGCCGTGGAGCCGCCCAACTCCTTGGCCACGGCGCGAATGGTGATCGAGCGCGCCCCGTCACGGGCGGCGACCGCAAGGGTGGCCTGCGCGATTTCCTTGCGGCGCTGGACTTCGTCGACGTCGATCGGCATGAAGGCAACCTAGCTCAGAGGGGGGTTGACGCTGAACACATTCAGATGCAACGCTGTTATATCACGTTGTTTTCTTAAAGCTTTTCCCCCTGGAGGGCCCATGAGCCTTGCCGTTCAGCGTGTCACCCCCGCACCCGTGCCCCCGCATGCGCACCAGCACATGGTGCGCATGCGGGACGGGGTCCTGCTGGCGACCGACGTGTACGGCGCGGACTGCGGGACCGGCCCCGCGCCGACCGTGCTGGTGCGCCTGCCGTACGACAAGAACAGCCGCTACGTCTTCTTCGACCAGATCGCCGAACGCTTCACCGCGCGCGGCTACGTCATGGTCGTCCAGGACGTGCGCGGCAAGTTCCGCTCGCAGGGCGTCACACTCGGCTGGACCGGCGAGGTCGACGACGGCTACGACACCATCGAGTGGGTCACGCGCCAGCCCTGGTCGGACGGGATCGTCGGCATGTTCGGCGACTCGTACTACGGCTTCACCCAGTGGTCGGCGGTCTCCAGCCAGCACCCCGCCCTGCGCGCCATCGTCCCCCGCGTGACCAGCACCGGCAACGGTCCCGGCGTGGCCAGCTACGACCCCGGCTCCGGCCCGCAGCCCCTGTGGCTGGAGGGCGCCGACTACCAGGCGCACGTCTGGGTGGACAACGACGGCTACGAGTTCACCGCCGACCTCACCAAACGCCCGCTGATCGCCGCCTACGAGGAGGCCTTCGCGGCCATCGGCAAGCGCTCGGCCGGCTTCGACCTGGTCGTCGGCAACATCCCGCTGCCCGCCTACAACGGCCCCCACCCCTACGACGCCCGGCCGGTACCCGTCCTGCACTGCGTGGGCTGGTTCGACAACCTCGGCATCGCCCACATGCGCGACTACACCGAGCTGGCGCGGCGCCCCGGCTGGGCGGCGCTGCAGTACCTGGTCGCCGACGCGATCGACCACGAGAACTACTTCCTGGAGAACGCCCCGGTCTCCCCCGACGCGGACCACCTGCTCGACGACACCGCCCTCGACCGCGTCCTCGACACCTGCACCGGACCGGCCCTGGCCTTCTTCGACGTCTTCCTCAAGGGCACCGCGCAGCCCGATTCGCTGCCCCGGGTGCGCTGGAAGCTCGGACACGTCGGCTGGCGCACGTCGACCGCCTGGCCGCCGCCGCAGGCCACGCGGAGCACCCTGCACCTCGCCGAACCGCACGCCGCCGGCGGCCCCGTGCCCGGCGGCCGGCTCGCCGAGCGGCCGGCGGCCGAGGCGCACGCGGCGGCCTGGCGCTACGACCCCGACAACCTCGTCCCCTCCGCCGCGACCGACACCTTCCTGCAGCTGCGCGACCACCGCGACGAGCGCCGCACGGCCGACCGGGACGACGTCCTCGTCTTCACCTCCCCGGCCCGCGACACCCCGCTCGACCTCGCGGGCCCGGTCCGAGCCGTCCTGCACGTCGAGAGCACCGCGCCCACCTACGACGTCTTCGTCCGGCTGCTGGACCTGGCACCCGACGGCGCGGCCCGGCTGATCGTGCGCGGCTGCGTGCAGGCCGACGCGCCGGGCGAGGTGGGCGTCGACCTCGGCCACACCGGCTACCGGCTCCGCCCGGGCCACCGGCTCGCACTGACCGTCGCGGGCAGCGACTTCCCGAACCACCTGCCCAACTCGGGCTCGCGGGAGAACCCGTGGCTGACGACCGCCCCCAAGGCGAGTCTGCAGACCCTGCGCACGGGATCCGCCCACCCCTCACGGCTGCACCTGACCATCCTGCCCGACAGCGGCGAATAGCCCCCTTCCAGGAGGGCCCATGCTCCCTCTGCGTCCCGTTCCCACCGCGCCCGGCACGGCCCCGCGCCGCCCGCCGCCCCCGCTCCAGCTACCGCTCCACCCCACCGGACGCGGCGGTGCGCGATGACGCTCCGCTTCGTCACCACCCGGCTGGCCACCCTCGTCGTGACCGTCCTCGTCTCCAGCCTCGCCATCTACGGGGCGATGTTCCTCACCCCCGGCGACCCCGCGACCCTGCTGGTCGGCGGCAGCCGCCAACCCGACCCGCGGGTCCTGGCCGCGATCCACCGCGCCTACCACCTGGACGACCCGTTCCTGCAGGGGTACTGGCACTGGCTCAGCGGCTGCCTGCACGGCGACTTCGGCACCTCCCTCGTCTACCGCGACACCGTCGCCGACCTGATCACCGCACGGGCCGGCGCCACTCTCGCGCTCGTCGGCTACGCGGCCGTCCTGGTCCTCACCCTCGGCACCGCCATCGGCACCCTCGCCGCACTGCGCGGCGGGCGCACCGAAACGCTGGCCACCACCCTGACGGCGGGTGCCATGGCGGTACCCACATTCGTCATGTCGGTGCTGCTCATCTGGCTGTTCGCCGTCCAACTGCCCTGGTTCCCCGTCTACGGCGCGGGCGAGGGCCTGACCGGAACCCTCGCGCACCTGACGCTGCCGGCCGTCGCGCTGGCCATGACCTGGGTCGGCTACGTCGCCCAGGTCACCCGGACCGCGGTCCGCGCGGAACTGCGCGCCGAACACGTCGACACCGCCCGCAGCCGCGGCGTACCGGAACGGATCGTGATCCGGCGGCACGTGCTGCACAACGCGTCCGGGCCCATCTTCGCCGTGTCCGGGGTCGGCATCGCCGGCCTCATCGCCACCGCGGCCGTCGCCGAACAGGCCTTCGGCACCGGCGGCCTGGGAGCCCTCATGATCGAGGCCGCGTCCAAGCAGGACATGGCCGTGGTGCAGGGCGTGTCCCTGCTCTTCGTCGTCGTGTTCGTCGTCATCAACACCCTCGTCGACCTGGTCAGCGCCGCCCTCGACCCCCGCACCGCACAGAAGGGTGCCCGATGACCACCGCCCTGCTCACCCGAACCCCCCGCGCCGCCGGGCCGCGCGCCGGTCGCCCCCGCGACCGGGTGACGCTCGCCGCGGCGGCCACCGTCGCCCTGTTCGTGCTGGTGGCCGCCCTCGCGCCGCTGATCGCCCCGCACGATCCCAACGCCGTCGACGCGCTCAACGTCCACGCCGGCCCGTCCGCGAGCCATCTGCTGGGGACGGACGACACCGGACGCGACATCCTGTCCCGGCTCATCAGCGGCGCCCGCGCCAGCCTCGCGGCCCCGGCCGTGGTCGTCACGCTCTCCACCACGCTCGGCACCCTGCTGGCGCTCTGCGCGGCCTGGTCCGGCGGCTGGCTCGACCGGTCCGTCTCGGGCGCCCTGGACGTCGTGTTCGGCTTCCCCGGCCTGATCATGGCCGTGCTGGCCGCAGCCGTGTTCGGCGCGGGACTGACCGCGCCGATCGTGGCCCTGTCGATCGCGTACCTGCCGCTGATCACCCGGGTCGTCCGGGCGGCGGCCCGCACCGAACGCCGGCTGCCCTACATCTCCGCACTGCAGCTCCTCGGCGCCTCCACCGCCCGCATCTGGCTCCGCCACCTGCTGCCCAACCTGCTGCCCCTGATCCTCGTCCAGGCCACCATCGGCTTCGGCTACGCCCTGCTCGACGTGGCCGCGATCTCCTTCCTCGGCCTGGGCAGCCGGCCGCCGGACCCCGAATGGGGACTGATGGTCTCCAACGGCGCCCCCTCGATCCTGGCCGGCCGGCCGCAGGAGTCGCTGTACGCGAGCCTGGTCATCCTGGTCGTCGTGGTCGCCTTCAACCTGCTGGGAGCGGGACTGTCCCGGCGTCTGCTCGGAGGGTCCGCATGAACGCACCACCCCTGCTCGAGATCGACGGGCTCCGCATCGACCTCCCCCTCGACGGAACCGCGCGCACCGTCGTGCACCGTGCCGACGTGCGCATCGCCGCGGGGGCGGCCGTCGCGCTGGTGGGCGAGTCGGGGTCGGGCAAGTCCCTGACGGCCCGCTCCGTGTTGGGGCTGCTGCCGCAGGGCGCACGCGTCCACGGCGACCTGCTCTTCGCCGGCGAGTCCGTGCCCGCGATGACCTCCCAGCGCCTGCGCGCGCTGCGCGCGTCCGACATCGCGATGGTCTTCCAGGACCCGCGCGCGCACGTCAACCCGGCCCGCAGCGTCGGCGACTTCCTGATCGAGGGACTGACCACCGCGCGCGGCGTGCCGGCCGCCGAGGCCGTCAGAAAGGTCACCGGCATCCTGCGGGAGGTCGGCATCGCCGACGCCGAGCGGCGGATGCGCCAGCGTCCGCACGAGCTGTCCGGCGGCCTGCTGCAGCGCGTCATGATCGCCGCGGCGCTGGCGGCCGAACCGCGGCTGCTGCTCGCCGACGAGCCCACCACCGCACTCGACGTGACCACCCAGGAGGAGGTGATGGCCATCATCGGCGAGACCCGGGCCGCGCGCGGCCTCGCCCTGCTCTTCATCACCCACGACCTGGAACTGGCCGCCGCCGTGTGCGACCGCATCGTGGTGATGTACGCGGGATCGACTGTCGAGGAACTCCCCGCCGACCACCTGCGCAGCCGCGCGGCCCACCCCTACACGCGCGCCCTGCTCGCGTCCCGCCCCGCGCTCGGCGACGACACCGAGCTGCGGTCGATCGGCGGGCGGCCGCTGTCCGGCTTCGAGGTTCCCGCCGGGTGCGCCTTCGGCGACCGATGTCCCCGCGTCCAGGAGCGGTGCCGCGACGACCGGCCAGGGCCGCGCTCCACCGGCGACGGTACGGCGGCGTGCCACTTCCCCCACACCCTCTCGCCCGAGGAGGCCGGCAGCCATGCTTGACGTGCACCGACTGCGCAAGACGTTCGGCGACTTCGTCGCGGTGGACGACGTCACCTTCTCGCTGCCCGAGGGCGGATCGCTCGCGATCGTCGGCGAGTCGGGCTCCGGCAAGACCACCACCGCCCGCATGCTCGCCGGTGTCGAGACACCCAGCGCGGGCCGGATCACCGTGGCCGGCGACGAACGCGGGCCCGGACGGGCCCGCGCGCGGGAGCGGCGCGCCCGCAGCCGGCAGCTCCAGATGGTCTTCCAGGACCCGTACGCGTCGCTCGACCGGCGCCAGCGGGTGGGCGACGCGATCGCCGAGGCGGTCCGGCTCCACCGCTCACTGCCAGCGGCGGCGCTCGCCGCCCGGGTGGGCGAACTGCTCGACATGGTCGGCCTGGACGACCGGCAGGCACGCTCCCTGCCCAGTGCGCTGTCCGGCGGCCAGCGCCAGCGCGTGGCCATCGCCCGCGCACTGGCGGCCGAGCCCCGGGTGCTGATCCTCGACGAGGCGATCGCGGCGCTGGACGTGTCGATCCAGGCCCAGATCCTCGGCCTGCTCGCCCGCATCCGCGCCGCCACCGGCACCGCACTGCTCTTCATCACCCACGACCTCGGCGCGGTCCGCCACATCAGCGACGACGTCCTGGTGATGCAGGCCGGCCGCGTCGTCGAACACGGCCCGGTATCAACCGTCCTGAACACCCCTCAGAACCCCTACACGCAGCGCCTCATCGCCTCCATCCCGAAACCCGGCTGGACCCCCCGCAGAAGCCGCCAGGAGCCGGCCGCCTGACCGGCCCGGCCCGGCGCCCGCTCGTCGTGGGCGGGGGATGTCGGGCCGCCCGGAGCGGAGACGGGGAACCGTGGTCCTGGACGCGGGCGGTGACGGGCGCGGCTGCGACCCGAGCACCGGCACCCCGGCCTGGTGGATCGCCCGACCGTGCGGCATGATCGCGGGGTGATGACCGACCGAAAGGCCCATGCCGCGTAGACGGCCCGGCGCACTGCGCGCCGCAAATCCCGCCCCGCCCGTCTGGGGCCCTGGGACCGCTCGCATTCCCGGACTGTCCGAGCGCACCTGCGCCGAGATCGAGCGCGCGGAGCGCGAGCACGACGACGCCTGGCCCGGGCTGTGGGACGGGTTGTGGGAGGGTGCGGTGGAAGCCGCGCTCAAGAATTACCGGGCGTTCCTGCGCCGGCCCGGCCGATATCTCGACCTCTGCTTCCCGGCTTCTCCGCACCCGGGGTCCGCGCTCGTCGACGTGGCGAACGCCCGGGACATCCTGGAAGAGGCGCTGCACCGGCTGCCGCCGGCCGCCCGCGCCGAGCTCGGCCGCCTGGTGGCGGGCCTGGACGCGGAGTTGCGGCGGCGGACGCTGCCCGATCCGTATGCCTGGCGCCGGCGGCCCTGGCCGGGCGCCTGGTGGCGGGGGCGGCTCTACGACGGCGAGTTCCGGTGGTGAGGCCGGCGGACGCGGGATGCAACATTGTCCGCGGGCTCGCGCGTCTTAAGGGGGACGGGGTGCCGCACCCCGAGGCTGGGGAATGCGACGTGGCTGTCGGCGTACGGGTCCGAACTCTGCTCATCGGCGCGGTTTCCGCGCTCGTCATCGGCGGGGGACTGCCCGCGGCCGCCGTGGCGGCCCCCGCGTCCGAGGCGGCCGCGCCGCCCTGGAGCGCGGCCAAGTTGCCGAGCGGGGACACCGTCCTGACCGGTTCGGTCAGACCGGACGCGCACACGACATGGACGGCCGGTTTCCGGCTGGGCGAGGACGGCCAGGAGATCGCCTTCCGGCCCGTCGTGTTCGCGCACGACGACCGGAGTTCCGGGCCGTGGACGGAGATGACGACCGCGCCCGGGGCGACGGGCCGGATCAACGCGCTGGCGGCGACTTCCGCGCGCGACGCGTGGCTGGTCGGCGACGCCGACTTCGAGGGCGATCCGGTCATGACCCAGCACTGGGACGGGCACGTCTGGCGGCTCAAGCCGGCGCCCATGCCGGCGAACTCGCTCAGCGGGGGCCTGCTGGGCGTCGACGCGGTCGCGGCGAACGACGTGTGGGCCGCGGGATGGGCGCAGGTCGTCGACCGGCGGATACCCGATCCGGACGGCGGGCCGACCCAGATCGTCGACCACCAGGAGGGCCTCGTCGAGCACTGGGACGGGCGCGCCTGGCACCGCGTCGCGCTGCCCAAGCAGTACGCGAACTGGGGGCTCAACGCGATCTCGGCGTCCGGCCCGAAGGACGTCTGGGCGGTCGGCAGCGGCTACGGCGACGACGACCGGCCGGTCGTCCTGCACTACGACGGACGTTCCTGGACCGCGCTGCCGACCCCGCCGTACGGCGGCCTGTACGGCGAGTTCAACGACGTCGTCGCGAAGGGGCCGCACGACGTGTGGGCGGTGGGACGCACCCTGCTGGACGAGAACGACCGCGGCCACGCGCTGATCATGCACTGGAACGGCAAGGCGTGGACGCGCCTGGACCGGCCCGCCGACGCCGGTCCGCTGACCGGCGCCGCCCCGACCCGCGACGGCATCGTCGCCGTCGGGAACACCGTCGACCGCGAGAGCGGCTACGCGCTGAAGGTTGCCGGCACCCGCGCGACGTCACTGGGATTCCCGGCGACGACGGACGGGACCGCCTACTCGCCGTGGAAGGTCTCCACCTCCGGGCGGGCGGTGGACGTCAGCGGCGCGTTCAACATCACCGGGCAGCAGTTCCCGCAGCCGATGCTGCTGAGCACCCGCCTCTGACGCGGACGCGCGTGTCCCCGGCGGTCCTGGAGACCGCCGGGGCACGCGCGGCACCGGCCGCGGGCAGTCGGCGGCCGGCGGTTGGCGGCCGGCGGTTGGCGGCCGGCGGCGGCTCAGCCGGCCAGCGCCGGCCGGGTCCGCGGCGACCTGGCCTCGATGGCGGTGGCCACGTGCAGCAGGGTGTCCTCGCGGAAGCGTCCACCGATCAGCTGCACCCCGGACGGGAGTCCGTCGCGGATGCCGGTGGGCACCGACATCGCCGGGAACCCCAGGACCGGCACGGCCTGCATCGGCCACTGGGCCGCCAGCAGTTCCCGCACGCGGGCGTCACCGGCCAGGTCCGCGTCCTGCTCGAACGGCGGCTCCGCCGCCACCGGCGTCATCAGGACCCGGTCCGCCCCCAGGTACTGCTGCAGACGGCTGATGAGCGTGCCGCGCCGGGCGTAGCCCTTGATGTAGGCGTCCAGGGTGGGGCGCTCGCCCCAGGTCTCCGCGGCGGCGGCGAACGAGGACGCCAGGGAGACGCGGACCGCGTCGTCCCCGAAGCGTTCGATCTCGGGCATCATCGTGCGCAGCTCCTCGTAGAGCAGCAGCGACCACAGCCGGGCGGCCTCCCCGAGCAGCGGGAGTTCGACCTCCTCCACGTCGTGGCCCGCCTCGCTCAGCCACCGTGCCGCGTCGTCGAGAGCGGCGTTGACGACGGGGTGCGGCTTGGCCAGGCCGACGTCGCGGACGATCGCGACCTTGACCGGGCCGGCGTCGCCCAGCGGCGGGCGCAGCGGAAGGCCGACGGGGTCGCAGAGGTCCGGGGTCACCATGGCGTGCAGCCCGAGCCGCACGTCGTCCACGGTCCAGCCGAGCGGTCCGTGCACGGCCATGGTCTGGAAGGACAGCGGGCTGTCGAACTCCTCGGCTCCGCGCGGTTCCGAGCCGGAGACCAGGCCCATCGTCGGCCGCAGGCCCACCGCGCCGCAGCAGTAGGCGGGGAAGCGCACGGAACCGCCGATGTCGTTGCCCTGCGCGATCGGCACCATCCCGGCCGCGACCGCGGCGGCGGCGCCGCCCGACGAGCCGCCGGGGGTGTGCGCGCTGTCCCACGGGTTGAGCGTCCTGCCGTGCAGGTCGTTGGCGGTGAACCACCGTACGGCGAAGGCGGGGCTGTTGCTGCGGCCCATCAGGTTGGCGCCGGCGTCGCGCAGGGCGGCCACGCAGGCGGCGTCCTGCGGCGCGATGGCGCCGGCCCAGGCCGCGACGCCGTGCGAGCTGGCGTATCCGCGCTGCGACGTGTTGATCTTGGTGGCGACCGGGACCCCGTGCAGCGGCGGAAGGTCCGCGCCGGCGGCGACCGCCGCGTCCGCGGCCGCCGCCTGCGCGAGGGCCTCGTCGGGGCGGAGGTCCACCAGGGCGTTGAGCGCCGGGTTGGTCGCGTCGATGCGCGCGAGGAACGACTGGGCCACCTCGGTCGCGGAGAAGGACTTGTCGCGGATTCCGGCGGCCAGCGCGGCGGCGGAACGGTCCCACAGCGGCGTGTCACCCGCGGTGTCGGTCATCGGTGTCTCCTGAGGGGTGAAGGGGTGCACACGCACGTCACTTGCCGGTACCGCCGAGGTACGCGGCCCACGGCATGCCCAGGTAGGCGAAGGAGGTGGGCGCGCCGCTGACGCGCTGGTTCATGAACATCCGCTCGTGGGTGGTCGCAAGGTAGATCACGGGCGTGGCGGGGGTGAAGAGGGCTTGGGCGGCGACGTAGGCCTGGGCCGACGCGGCGGGGTCGGAGGAGGTGCGGGCCTGGGCGAGCAGGCGTGTCACCTCGGGGTTGTCGTAGTTCGTCCAGTTGAAGATGCCGCCCGGTGTCACACTCTCCGCCACATAGGACGCCGGATCGGGCATGGCCACGTATCCGAAGGTGAGAATCAGGTCGAGGCCCTCGCGGACGGACGGGTCGTAGAACAGCGACGACATCTCGGTCGGCTGCAGCTGCTTGATCCGGATCTCCACGCCCAGCTGCTTGGCGGCGGCCTGGATGAAGGTCAGCGCCTGCAGCCCCCGCTGGTCGCCGGCGGGAATGGCGGCCACCAGCGGCCGGGTCACCGGTTTCGCCCGCGCCAGCAACTGCTCGGCACGGTCCAGGTCCGGCTTCGGCACGGCCGGCAGCGCCGTGTAGCCCTCGTCGAACTGGGCGGCGGCCTTGTCGCCGCTCCAGGTGAGCGGGGGGACGAGTGATTTCAGGGTGGTGGCGTCGCCGCCGAACACGTTCCTGATCAGGGCGTCGCGGTCGATGACGTTCGACAGGGCGTCCAGGAGCCGCCGGTCGGCGGCCGGCGACCGGCCGTTGGCGGGGATGAGCAGGACGTTCTGCGTCGAGGGGCCGAGGTGGACCGCGCCGTTGCCGGCCTTGGCGAGGGCGGTGGCGCTGCTCGGCGGCAGCTCGTAGGTGCCGTCCACGTCGCCGGAGAGCAGCGCGCTGGTCAGGGTGTTGCTGTTGGTGATGAAGGTGAAGTCGATCCGCTGCGCCTTCGGCTTCAGCGCCGGGTCCCAGTAGGCGTCGTTGCGCTGCAGGGCGATGCTGTCGCCCGACTTCCACGAGCTCACCTTGAAGGGCCCGGTACACATCAGGCCGCCCTGGGCGGTGCCGTAGGCGGCGCCGGCCTTCCGTGTGTAGGCCTGCTGGTTCACCGCGCCGAACGAGGTCGACAGGGCCTTGGGCAGCGTCTGGTCGTACGCGCTGGTCCGCAGCGTCACCTGGTGCGCGCCGGTGGCCCGGATCGAGGTCACCTTGGCGAGGTAGTTGCCGTACAGGGCCTGGGTCTTCGGGTCCCGCTGCCGTTCCAGGCTGTAGACGACGTCCTGCGGCGTCATGGGCGAGCCGTCCCAGAACGCCACGTCGGAGCGCAGGTCCAGCACCAGGGTCCGGTCGTCGGTCCAGGTGACCTTCTGCGCCAGTCCGGGACTCAGCGAGAAGTCGGCGTTCATGCGGGTCAGCGTGTCGCAGAGGTTCGCTTCGACGGTCTGGGGCGAGTAGTCGCCCGTCTTGGCCGGGTCCAGCGTCGTGGGCTCCCCGTAGGGCAGCGCCCAGGTGACGCGGTCGACGCCGTCGGGACCGGGCACCGTCGTGGTGGTGAGCCGGTCGGGCTTGCCCGCACCGCCGCCGTCTGTCGCAGCGGAGGTACAGGCCGCGGTGGCCAGCAGGCCCACGCTCATGAGCACCGTCAGCACGGGTCTCTTCGCAGCCATGGCTGATGCTCCTTGCCGAGAGGAAGGAAAGAAGGGAGGGGACGCTCGCGATCGGGGCGCGCGGCAGGCCGGCGCGCCGCGATGGCCACGTGATAAACGAACGTCATATAACGCTGTTGCATGTCACGCTCGCATCTGATGAGCTAGCGAGTCAAGGCCCTCGCGCATCCATCTCGCCGGGCCCCACCGCGGCCCCCGCCCCACCCGGGGAGCGGCCGACGAGCGCTACGCCCCCGAAGCCAAAGGAGCACGACCGTGCCATTCACCCCCGCACTCACCTTCGCGTTCGAGATCCGCGCCCACGTGGCCGAGACGCTGCACATCGGGCACGGCGACGGAGAGGTCACCGAGTTCACCCCCATCACCGGCGGCAGCGTGGACGGCCCCCTGCTGCGCGGGAAGGTCCTGGCGGGCGGCGGCGACTGGAGCAGCACCCGCGGCACGGTCTGCGAACTCGACGCCCGCTACCTCATCCAGGCCGAGGACGGCGCGGTGATCGACATCGCCAACCGCGGCTTCTACCGGCCGGAGGCCGACAGTCCCGACCAGTACGACGGCGACCTGCAGGTCTCCGAAGCCGGCCACTACTACCGCACGTCCCCGGTCTTCCGGACGGACGCGCCCGCGCACCGGTGGCTCACCGGGACGGTCTTCGTCGGCCTGGCGCGCCCCGACGGCGACGACGAGGTCGTCATCCGCATGTACGCGCTGGGGTAGCGCCGGGCCGCGGGCGGCCGGCGGACACCGGCCACCCGCGGACACCCCAGGGCGGCGCGCGCCCGACCCGTTCGGTCCCGCGTCAGGACAGCGCCCGCCACGTGCGGTTCAGGGCGTCACGGAACCGCTCGGTCTCCTCGGCGTCGAGGTCCCCGACCATGCGCTCCTCGAGCTTCCTGGCCGGCTCGGCGTACTCGGCCAGCAGCCGGCGCCCCGCGTCGGTGAGCAGGATGAGCCGCTCGCGCCGGTTGCCGGGGTTGAGTTCGCGGCGGATCAGGGCGCGGGACTCCAGCGCGCGCACCATGTCGGACATCGACTGGGCCGTCACGAAGGAGTCCCGGGCGAGCTGGGCGGCGGACACGCCGTTGTGCCGCTCCAGCACCGTCAGGGCCGTGTACTGCAGCGCCGTGATGCCGGCGGGCCTGAGCAGCTCCTCCAGGCGCGCCCGGACGACGAGTTCGGTGCGCTTGACCAGGTACAGCAGCGAAGGGCTCACGTTCGCCCTCCCGGGATCGCGGTCCGCGCGGGTCGTGCCATGTCGTTCCTCCACTGGATCTCACCGCCACCGGTGAGTGCCCACCCTAGGCCATTGACAGGAAACCTGTTGATCGAGAACACTGCCGTTCATCAGGATTCCTGTCGATCAGCCGTGGGGCCGACACTGCCGGCACCCACCCCACACGAGAGGTGCCAGGACATGGATCTGCACGGGAAAGCGGCCGTCGTCACCGGGAGCGGGCGCGGGCTGGGCCTGGGCTACGCCCGGGCGCTGGCCGCCGCCGGAGCCTGCGTCGTCGTCAACGACGTCGACGCGGACGTGGTCGACGCCGCCGTCGAGGCCATCACGCGCGACGGGGGCCGGGCGGCCGGCGCGGTGGCCGCCGTGGGCGACAGCGCGGCGGCCGAGCAACTGGTCGACACGGCGGTACGCGAGTTCGGGCGGCTCGACGTGCTCGTCACCAACGCCGGCATCCTGCGCGACCGGGTGCTGTGGAAGATGACCGACGACGACTTCGACGCCGTCGTCAGGGTCCACCTGCGCGGCACTTTCACCTGCGCCCGGGCGGCGGCGGTGCGGATGCGGGAGCAGGGCACCGGCGGCCGCCTCGTCCTGATCTCCTCGCCCGCCGGGCAGCGCGGCAACTTCGGCCAGACGAACTACGCCGCCGCCAAGGCGGGCATCGTCGCCATGGCGCGGACCTGGGCGATGGAACTGGCCCGGGCCGGCATCACCGTCAACGCCGTCGTCCCCGTCGCGGCCACCGAGATGACGAAGACCATCCCGGCCTTCGCCCCGGTCATCGCGGAGTCCGAGCGCACCGGCGACCCGCTGCCGGAGTGGCTGCGCAAGGACGAGGGCCTGGGCACCGTCGAGGACGTCGCCGGGCTGATCACGTTCCTCGCCTCGGACGCCTCCGCCGACGTCACCGGCCAGGCCATCGGCGTCGGCGGCGACCGGCTGGCCCTGTGGGCGCACCCGCGGGAGAAGGCGGTCGCCTTCGCCGACGGCGGGTGGCAGGCCGACGCCATCGCCGCCGCCTGGCACGGCGGGGTGGGCGCCGAGCCGGAGACGTACGGCATCCCCGCACCGCAGGCACCGGGAGCCCGGGATGAGTGACCTCACGCTCGACCTCGACCGGCTGACCGCCATCGACATGCACACGCACGCCGAGGTGTCGAAGGACGGCCACGGCGCACTGAGCCCCGAACTGTTCGGCGCCTCCGCGGAGTACTTCAAGGCCCACGGGCACCGGCAGCCGACCATCGACGAGATGGCCGGCCACTACCGCGAACGCCGCATGGCCGCGGTGGTGTTCACCGTCGACGCCGAGCACGCCACCGGGCACCCGCGGATCGCGAACGAGGAGATCGCCGAGAGCTGCGCCGCGCACGCCGACGTCCTCATCCCGTTCGCCAGCATCGACCCGCACAAGGGGCGGGCCGGAGTGCGCGAGGCACGGCGCCTGGTGGAGGAGTACGGGGTGCGGGGCTTCAAGTTCCACCCCAGCATCCAGGCCTTCTCCCCCGACGACCCGCTGGCCTACCCGCTGTACGAGGCCATCGAGGAGCTCGGCGTACCCGCCCTGTTCCACACCGGCCAGACCGGCATCGGCGCCGGCGTCCCGGGCGGCGGCGGAATACGCCTGAAGTACTCCAACCCCCTGCTGGTCGACGACGTCGCCGTGGACTTCCCCCGCCTGCGGATCATCCTGGCCCACCCGTCCTTCCCCTGGCAGGACGAGGCGCTGGCGGTCGCCACCCACAAGCCGCACGTCTACATCGACCTGTCCGGCTGGTCGCCGAAGTACTTCCCGCCGCAACTGGTGCGGTACGCCAACTCCCTGCTGCAGGACAAGGTCCTCTTCGGCTCCGACTACCCGGTCATCACGCCCGACCGGTGGCTGGCCGACTTCGCGCGGCTCGACATCAAGCCCGAGGTCCGGCCCAAGATCCTCAAGGAGAACGCCGTCCGCCTGCTCGGTCTGCGCAAGGACTGAAGGAGCCCCCCGTGTTGAACCAAGGCATCGGCTCCTGGCCGGCGCGCCGGGCCCGCAGGACGCCCGACCGGATCGCCCTCGTCCACGAGGGCCGCACGTCGACCTACCGGCAGCTGCACCAGCGGGTCCTGCGCCTCGCCCACGCGCTGCGCGCACTGGGCACGGCCCGCGGCGACCGGGTCGCCTACCTGGGGCCCAACCATCCGGCCCTCCTGGAGACGCTGTTCGCCGCCGGTGTGCTCGGCGCCGTCTTCGTACCGCTCAACACCCGCCTGGCGGGACCGGAACTGGCCTACAACCTCGCCGACTCGGGCAGCACCGTGCTCGTCCACGCCCCGGAGCAGGCCGAGGTCGCGGCAGCCGCCGCGGCCGAGTCCGGCGTCCTGCACCGCATCGCCCTGTCCGGGGCCGGGCCCGACGTCCTCGGCTACGAGGATCTGCTGGCCGGCGGCGGGAGCGACGCACTGGACGAGGCCGTCACCCCCGACGACCCCTGCATGATCATGTACACCTCCGGGACCACGGGACGCCCCAAGGGCGCGGTCCTCTCGCACGCCAACATCACCTGGAACAGCGTCAACGTCCTCGTCGACACCGACCTGGGCGCGGACGAGGTGACCCTGGCCGTGGCCCCGCTCTTCCACACCGCGGGCCTCAACATGACCTGCCTGCCCACCCTCCTCAAGGGCGGACGGGTGCTGCTGCTCGGCGCGTTCGACCCCGGCCGGGTCCTGCGGCTCATCGAGGGCGAGGGCGTGACCTGCATGTTCGGCGTCCCTACGATGTACGACGCCATGGCCGCGGAACCGCGGTGGGCGGACACCGACCTGTCCAGCCTGCGCACCCTCAACTGCGGCGGCGCGCCGGTGCCCGCCCGCACCATCGCCGTGTACCTGGACCGGGGGCTGGCCTTCAGCCAGGGCTACGGCATGACCGAGGCGTCGCCCGGGATCCTGTACCTGGGCCGGGAGCAGACCACGGCCAAGGCCGGCTCGGCGGGCGTGCCGCACTTCTTCACCGACATCCGGGTGGTGCTGCCCGACGGCCGCGACGCCGGGCCGGGAGAGCGCGGCGAGATCCTCGTGCACGGCCCCACCGTCATGACGGGCTACTGGGGGCGGCCGGCCGACACCGCGGCGGCGGTCACCGAGGACGGCTGGCTGCGCACCGGCGACGTCGCCCGGAGCGACGACGACGGCTACGCGTACATCGTCGACCGGGTCAAGGACATGTACGTCTCGGGCGGCGAGAACGTCTACCCCGCCGAGATCGAGGACGCCCTGCTCGCCCACCCGGCGATCGCCGAGTGCGCGGTCATCGGGGTGCCCGACCCGGTGTGGGGCGAGGTCGGCCGCGCCGTCGTCGTCCTGCGGCCCGCGGTCGTCGCCGGCGAGCGGGACATCCTCGACCACCTGCGGGGCCGGCTCGCCAAGTACAAGATCCCCAAGTCCGTGGTCTTCCTGGGCACTCTGCCCCGCACCGCCTCCGGAAAGATCGTCAAACCCGCCCTGCGCGACGCGGCCGCCGGCCGCTCCACCGACCGCCCAACCCCCTGACCGAAGGACCTCCCATGCGCACCACCGCCAACGGCCTCGACCAGCTCAAGGCCCTCAGCGGCGCCGACCTCGGCCGCACCGACTGGCGCCGGATCACCCAGGAGCGGGTGAACACCTTCGCCGACGCCACCGACGACCACCAGTGGATCCACACGGACCCGGAGAGGGCCAAGGACGGGCCCTTCGGCGGCCCCATCGCCCACGGTTATCTGACCCTGGCCCTCATCATCCCGCTCTTCAACGAGCTGCTGGAGATCACCGGCGTCGCCATGAGCGTCAACTACGGCCTGGACAAGGTGCGTTTCCCCAGCCCCGTCCCGGTCGGTGCCGGCATCCGCCTGCACGGCGCGGTCGGCGCCGTGCAGGAGGTCCGGGGCAACGGCGTCCAGATGACCCTGGCCTTCACCGTGGAGGTCGAGGGCAGCGACAAGCCGGCGTGCGTCGCCCAGGCCGTCTACCGCCACTACGCGTGAGCGCGCACGGGGTGCGGAGCCGCCCGGCCCCCGCCTCCGCACCCCGCCTCCGCACCCGGCCCACACCACGACCGGCACCCTGGTCGGCACCCGCGACGGGCCCTTGATTGCCGGCGCTCTCTTATGTCAGGCTACCTGACACTCAGCGCGCCGGCCGATCCGAGGAGCCCGTATGACCATCGAGTACGCCACCCGCTACCGCACGGCGTCGCGCATTCCCGCGGAGCCGGGCAAGCCCTACTTCATCGAGAAGGGCGAAGGGGACCGCGCCCACCTGTTCGGCGACCTGATCACCATCTACGCGGGCGGCGAGCAGACGGAGAACCAGTTCAACTTCTTCACCGTCGAGGGCCCCCGGGGCGAGCTGATACCGGCGCACCTGCACACCGACACCCACGAGGTCTTCTACATCACCCAGGGCGCGGTCCGGCTGCTCGTCGAGGACACCGAGGGCAACCAGCAGGAGAAGCTGCTCACCCCCGGCGACTTCGGCTTCGTGCCCAAGAACTGCCCGCACTCCTACCGCATGGAACGCCACCACAGCCAGGTCGTCGGTGTCGCCGCCGGCCCCGGCGGCACCTTCGAGCGGTTCTTCGAGAACCTCGGCGCGCCCGCGGAGCACCTGGGCCTGCCGACCGAGCCCGTCGTCCCGGCCCCGCACAAGTTCGGGACCGTCCCCGAGCAGTACGACGTGCGCTTCCTGCGCGACCACCAGTGGCGCACCCGGTGACGGCCACCGGGGCGCCCGGGGCGTCCGGGGCGTCCGGGGCGTCCGGGCCCACGGTGCGCGAGCTGATCGCCGCACCCCACCCCGACCTGGCCCCGCTGCCGCCCGCGCCCGCCGCCGAGCCCGGCGTGCGCGAGGTGCGGGGCGTGCCGTACCGCGAGGTCGCGGGCGGCCGGCCGCTGGAACTCGACCTGTGGCTGCCCGAGGACGACAGCGCGGAGCGTCGTCCGCTGGTGCTGTTCGTGCACGGCGGCGCCTGGCGCCGGGGACGGCGCGACGACCTGGGGCTGCGCACCCGCGACTGGCTCCCCCGGCCCTTCGCCCGCATCGCCGCCGCGGGCTTCGCGGTCGCCTGCGCCGACTACCGGCTGAGCGGCGAGGCCGTCTTCCCCGCTCCACTGGAGGATCTGCGCGCCGCCCTGCGGTGGCTCACCCTGCGCTCCGCGGAACTCGGCGTCGACACCGGGCGGACGGTGGTGTGGGGCGAGTCCGCCGGCGGACACCTCGCCTCGCTCCTGGCCCTGACGCACACCGACCCGTCACCGGCCGGCGCCGTGATCTGGTACGCCCCCAGCGACCTGACCACCGCGCGCGGCGTCTTCACCCCCGAGGACGCCGCCACCCCCGAGGCGCTGCTGCTCGGCGCCGCCCCGGCCACCGCTCCCGAGCGGGCCCGCGCGGCCAGCCCCCTCGCCCAGGTCCGCGCCGGCGCGCCGCCGTTCCTGCTCGTCCACGGCGACGCGGACACGATGGTGGACCGCTCCCACAGCGCGGCTCTCGCCGCGGCCCTGCGGGAGGCCGGATCCCCGGCCGAGTTGTGGACGGTGCCGGGCGCCGACCACGGCTGGCACGGGCTGCCCGACGCCCGGGTGGCGGAGATCTTCGCCCGCTCCCTCGCCTTCGCCTGTTCCCGCGCCGTCGCCCGCGGCCTCACCGAGCAGGCGGAGCCGGCGCCTCAGTGAACGTCGACGAGGGGCGGCTCGCCCCAGGGCGCGGTGAGTGCCGCGCGCAGCGCGGTGGTGCCGGCGGCGCCGATGCGCTCGGTGAGGACGGTCTCCAGGACGGCGATGGTCGCGAGGGCGCGCCGGTGGACGCGGGTGCCCTCGGCAGTGGTGCGGATCAGGGTGCTGCGGCCGGAGGCGGGGTCGGGCACCTGCTCCAGCAGCCCCATGCCGATGAGGCTGTGCACGGCCTGGTGGGCGGTCTGCCGGGTGACTCCGGTCCTGCGGGCGAGCTCGGCGATGGACGTCCCCCCGTCGTCCAGGGTGGCGAAGACCCCGGCCTGGGCGGCGGTGACCGGCTGCTCACCCGCCGCCTGCATACTGGTGAGCAGCGCGTCCTCGAACCAGCGCCTGGCCTGGGCCAGCAACTGGGGCAGGTTCCGTGCGGGCTCGCTCATGGCTCCTCGGGAGGCGGGGGACGGGAGGCGGAGGACCACGAGCATAGCCACCGGCGGCGGCGAGCCCCGGCGAACGCGCTCCGTGAACCTCATCCCCGTGACACGACTGAACCGCACCATCCGGGGAAGGACCGCGACGGGGGTCGCTCCGCGCTGCCTGCTGACGGTATGGGCAACAGGAATCTGCCGTACGCTGCGCGAGGGATAATGTTGTTGCCAGGTAATTGTTGTTACGAGGAAAGGGTCCGACGTGGTCGAGCACAACGCTCCGCAGCGGCTGGTCGAGCTGCTGTCGACCAATGGCGAGAGCATCACCGCCGCCTGGATCGACGGTGTGTCGCAGTCTCTGCGCGGGCGGGTGAGTGCCGCCGAGATCAACCGTGAACTGCACGAGTTGTACGCGGCCATCCTCGACGCCCTGCGCAAGGGCGCCATGGACGGTACGGCCGAGGACTTCTCCGAGGTGCGGGCCCTGCTGACCGAGCTGTCCCGCAACCGCGCGCGTCAGGGATTCAGCCCGTCGGAGACCGCCGCCGGCATCTTCGGGCTGAAGGGGGCCCTGGAGCCGGTCCTGGAGAGCGGCTCCGTCGAGGACATCAAGATCCTGCTGCGGATGAACCAGCTGCTGGACCAGCTGGGCCTGTTCACCATCGAGACGTACGCCCGGACCCGCGAAGAGATCATCTCCGCCCAGGCCGACCAGCTGCTGGAGCTGTCGACCCCGGTGGTCAAGCTCTGGGACGGGGTGCTCGCGGTGCCGCTGGTCGGCACACTGGACTCCGCCCGCACCCAGGTGGTGATGGAGAAGCTGCTGCAGGCGCTGGTCGACACCGGTTCCGAGCAGGCCATCATCGACATCACCGGCGTGCCCGCGGTCGACACCCAGGTCGCGCAGCACCTGCTCAAGACCGTCATGGCCGCCCAGTTGATGGGCGCGGAGTGCACCGTGTCCGGGATCCGGCCGCAGATCGCGCAGACCATCGTGGCGCTGGGCATCGAGTTCGGCGACATCGTGACCAAGGCGACCCTCGCCGACGCCCTCCGCCACGCCCTGCGCAAGTCCGGGACCGACCTGGTCGCCCGCGATGGCGGCCGGAAGTGACCGACCGCGTACCGGTCCTGCGGATCGGTGATGTCCTGCTGGTCTCGATCCAGATGGATCTCGAGGACCAGGCGGTGCTGAACCTCCAGGAGGACCTGGCCGACCGCATCGTCTCCTGGGCGGCGCACGGCGTCGTGATCGACATCACCGCCGTCGAGATCGTCGACTCCTTCGTCGGCCGGATGCTCGCCACCACGGCCGCGATCTCCCGCATGCTCGACGCGGAGACGGTCGTGGTCGGCATGCGCCCGGCCGTGGCCATCACCCTCGTCGAACTGGGACTGTCCCTGGGCGGCGTCCGCACAGCGCTCGACCTCGAGAAGGGCCTCGCCCTCCTGCGGCGATCGCGCACGGCACGGCCATGATCGGGCCGTGGACGGCCGTCGACGCGTCACAGACCCAGTCCATCGCCTCCAACGACGACGTCGTCAGGGCCCGGCAGCTGGTCCGGACCCTGGCGCAGAAGTGCAAGCTCTCCCTGGTGGACCAGACCAAGTTCATCACCGCGGCCAGTGAACTGGCCCGCAACACGCTCGTGTACGGCGGCGGTGGCTCGCTGCAGGCGGGCCTGGTCCGCGACGAGTTCGGGCGGCTCGGCGTCGCGGCGGTGTTCGAGGACCAGGGCCCCGGCATCCCGGACATCGAGCTGGCCATGACCGACGGCTGGACCTCGGGGGGCGGCCTCGGGCTGGGCCTGAGCGGCTCCCGCCGCCTGGTGGACGTCTTCGAGCTGGACACCGAAGCCGGGCGGGGCACCACCATCACCGTCGTCAAGTGGTCACGATGACGGCGCTGACGACCTCAGCGGTGCTGGACTGCGAGGACGTGGCCTGGTTCCGGCACGACGACGCCCTGCCCGCGACCGCCCGGGGGGCGGCCGCCTCACTGGCGCGCCGCATCGGCCTCGACGACCAGCGGGTCGCCGAGATCTCGCTGGCGGTCTCCGAAGCGGCGACCAACCTGCGCCGGCACACCGCCGACGGGGCGATACTGCTGCGCGTGCTGCGCACCGCGACGAGCGCGGCGCTGGAGTTCGTCAGCGTCGACAACGGCCCGGGCATGGCCGACGTCACCGCGTCGATGTCCGACGGCACCTCCACCGCCGGCACCCTGGGCATCGGGCTGGGCGCGCTGGCCCGGCTGGCGGACACCTTCGACATCCACTCGCTGCCCGGCCGCGGCACGGTCATGGCCGCGCGCTTCTGGCCACGCGACGCCGCCGCCCGGGCCGGCGCCACGGCCGGCACCCGGGCGGCCGAGCCGGTGGTCTCGGGCATCACCCGGCCCATCAGCGGCGAGGAGTCCTGCGGCGACGGGTGGTGCGCACGCCTCGACACCGGCCCGGTGAACCCCGGCTCGGCGAACCCCGCCGCCGTGGCGCCGGCGCCGCGCCGCGAGAACCCCCTGCTGCCGCTGGAGTGGGCCGACCGGAGCACCTCACGCCGGCTGCCGGCCGAGCCGCTCACCGTGACGGGCGACCCCGCCGTCCTGGTCATGCTCTGCGACGGGCTGGGCCACGGCCCGCTCGCCGCCCTGGTCGCGGCGAAGGCGATCGCGGCCTTCCGCGCCACGTCCGCCCGGCACCCCGAAGCGATCATCCGCGACCTGCACCTCGCGCTGCGCGGCACCCGTGGCGGCGCCGTCGCGGTGGCGCGGATCGAACCCGACGCCGGCCGGGTCCTGCTGTGCGGCGTGGGCAACGTCAGCGGCTTCGTCATCACACCGGAGCACCGCACCACCCTGATGTCCACCCCGGGCATCGTCGGCCACCAGATGCGCACCCTGCGCACGTTCGAACAGCCGCTGCCGCCCGGCGCGGCGCTCGTCCTGCACTCCGACGGCCTGACCGAGCGGTGGTCCCCGGAGAGCATGCCGGGACTGCTGCAGCACTCCCCCACCGTCATCGCCGGCCAACTGCTGCGTGAAGCGGCCGTCCGCCGCGACGACGCCGGGATCGTGGTCGCCAAGGGGTCCTGGTGATCGTGCACGAGACGGCCGGACACCCGCTGACGCTCCCGCTCGCCACGGAGCAGGACGTCTTCGCGCTCCGCCGCCAGGCCCAGGCGGTGGGCGCGGCGATCGGTCTGGAACGCCAGGACCAGGTACGGCTGGCCACCGCCCTCAGCGAACTGGGCCGCGACCGGTTCGGCTGCGCGGAGGCCACCGTCACGTTCACCACGCGCACCGGCACCGCGCCCGCCGTACTGGTGGCGCTGCACTGGACCAGCGGCCCGAAACCGTCCCGCGACTCGCTCGAACTGGCCTCCCGCCTGCTGCCGCACGTCCGTCACGAACCCGGCAGCCACCGCATCGACGTGGAACAGCTGCTGCCCGGGACCGCCCCCACCGGGTGGAGCGACCGGCTGCGCGACGCCCTGCGCGCCGACACCCGCACCACCGTCGCGGAGGACCTGCGCGCACAGACCCGCGACCTGATCGCGAGCCTGGAGGAGACCCGCGCCCAGCGCGAGGAACTGCAGCGCCTGAACCAGGAGCTGGAAGAGACCAACCGCGGCGTCCTCGCCCTGTACACCGAACTGTCGGAGGAACTGGAGGAGACCAACCGGGGCGTGGTGGCGCTGTACGCGGAACTGGAGGACAAGTCGCAGCAGTTGAGCGACGCCAGCGAAGCCAAGAGCCGCTTCTGGGCCAACGTCAGCCACGAACTGCGGACCCCGGTCAACGCCGTGGTCGGACTCACCCGGCTGCTGCTGTCCGAGACGTCCGCCCTCACCGACGAGCAGCGCCGCCAGCTGTCCCTCATCGGCGCCTCGGGCGACACCCTGCTCGCGCTGGTCGGCGAGCTGCTCGACGTCGCCAAGGCGGAGTCCGGGCAGTTGGAGATCCAGCCGGCCCCGGTCGACCTGCGGGCGATGCTCGGCCAACTGCACGGCACCCTGCGCGGCAGCGCCGCCCCGGACGTGACCCTGACGATCGCCGATCCCGCGCCGTCCCCCCGGATCGCGACCGACGAGATCCTGCTGACGCGCATCCTGCGCAACCTGCTGTCCAACGCCCTGAAGTTCACCGAGCACGGCGAGGTCCGCCTCGACCTGCGCACCGAGGCCTGCGAGGAGCAGCACTGGCTGGTCTTCACGGTCACCGACACCGGTATCGGCATCGCGGCCGACCAGCACAGCCGGGTCTTCGAGGAGTTCTACCAGGTGCCAGGCCCCCACCAGCGGGGCCGTCCCGGCACCGGCCTGGGCCTGCCCTACGCCCGGCGGCTCACCGACCTCCTGGGCGGCATCATGACGCTGAACAGCATCCCGGGCCGTGGCACCACCGTCGAAGTGCGGATGCCGGAACTCGTGGGCGTGCCGGCGGACAGCCGGCCGGCACCCGCGCCGGAGCAGGACCCGCACCCGACCTGCACACGGCACCACGCGCAAGGGACCGACCGGTGAACGACGACATCGCAACCGACAGCGCGCCCGCCGTCGTCCTGGTGGTCGACGACAACGCGACCAACCGCTACATCATCGCCAGTTGGCTGTCCCGGTCCGGGCACACCGTCATCGAAGCGGCCGACGGCACCGAGACCCTGGCGATCCTCGCGTCCGGCGCCGACCCCGCACCGGAGATCGTCGTGCTCGACGTGCGACTGCCGGACATGAGCGGCTACGAGGTGTGCGAGGCCATCAAGGCGACCCCGCACACGGCCGGGATGCCCGTCATCCACGTCTCGGCCAGCGCCGTCACCTCCGCGGACCGCATCCAGGGCCTGCACCGCGGCGCGGACGCGTACCTGACCGAGCCGATCGACCCCGACGAGCTGCTGGCCACCGTGACCGCCGCCCTGCGCTACGCCCGCGCCCGCCGCCGGGCCGAGGCCCTCGCGGCCCGGCTGACCGCGCTGAACCGCACCACGCTGGAGGTGTACCGGGCGATCGGCTTCCACTCCTTCGCCCAGGCCGCCACCACCGGCGCCACCACCCTGATGGGATGCCGCGCCGCGGCCGTCTTCCTCAGCCCGCAGGGCCAGGCCGTGCACACCACCGCGACCGCCGGCCGGCGGCCCGTCTCCCGGCCGGTCCGCGCGGACCTGCTCGTCCGGCTGACCCAGCACACCCTGGGCAGCGACACCGGAGCGGACCTCACCACCATCCCGCAAGCGCTGTGGAACAGCCTGCTGCCCCACGACCCGGTCGACGAGGACGTCACGGTGGTCCTGGCGCGCACCAAGCGCGGACGACCCCCGGTGTGCCTGGCGGTCCCCGCCGGGGCGGTCACCACCAGCGACGACCACGACCTGTTCCTCCAACTGGCCCAGGCGTGCGCCCTGTCCCTCGAAGCGCTGCGCACGTACAACGAGGAGCACTCCCTCGCGCTCACCCTGCAGCGCACCTTCCTCCCCGAGCGCCTGCCCGAAGTCCCCGGCACCACCCTGGCCGTGCGCTACATCCCCGCCACCGACCAGGCGGAGATCGGCGGCGACTTCTACGAGGCGACCGAGACGGACGCCGGCCTCCTCCTCGCCATCGGCGACGTCGTCGGACACTCCCTCGCGGCCGCCGCCGTGATGGGCGAACTCCGCCACGCGCTGCGCGCCTACGCCGTCGAGGGCCACGACCCGGCCACGATCCTGCAGCGCCTGGACACCCTGCTGATCCGCCTGCGACCGGGGATCACCATGACCGTCTGCATGGTCCTGATCGAACACGGCAACCGCCGCATCCACGTCTCCAACGGCGGCCACATCCCCCCGCTGCTGCTGTACCCGGACGGCACGGCCGCGTTCGTCCCGCAGCACAGCGCCCTGCTGGGCCTGGGCCTGCCGCACCCGACCGCGGTCACCCGGGACGTCCCGCCCGGAACCCGGCTACTGCTCGTCACCGACGGGCTGGTGGAGGAGCGGGGCAAGGACCTGGACCTCACACTCGAACAGTTCCGCCGGGCCGCCTCGTCCGGCTCACGCAACCTGGAGGCGCTGTGCGACGATCTGCTGCAACGGTTCGGCACCGCCAAGGACGACGACATCGCCGTTCTCGCCGCGCAGCTGGACTGACGGGCAGCACGCCGGTACCCCACCCCGGCGTATGACACAGGGGCACACGAGGGCACATGAACGGCGAGGAATCGGTAAGGAGTCCCCTCCCGGCGGCGTACCACACGCCGACTGTCGCGGACGGGGGCCATCTCCCGGGCGTCGCCGATTCGCCGCCATCGACACCGAAGGAGCAACCAAGCGCCATGGGCGGGCCAGAACCTGATGACGGCGATGCACCCCAGGCCGACGCCGGCCAGGCCGACGGCTCTGCGACCCACGAATCCGGCAGACATACGGGACACTTCGGGACCGGGCACGGAAGCATCGCGGCGGCACGGCAGATGGCCGACGCGTTCATGCAGGAGCTGGGCGGCCAACTGGCGGCCCACGGTGCCGATCTGCCGCTGGGCACCACCCAGGACGTCCTGCTGGTCGTCAGCGAGCTGGTGACCAACTCGATCCGGCACACCGCGGGACCGTGTTCGCTGAGCCTGCGGACCGACGCCGACAGCGTCTGGATATCCGTACGGGATTCCAGCCGGACCCTGCCCCAGTTCTTCGCCCCGGACCCCGTCCGGGTCGGCCGGCACGGCTGGGAGATCATCAACCAGCTCTGCTCCCGCGTCCGCATCACCCCCGAACCCGACGGCAAGCTCGTCGAGGTCTGGCTGCTGATCCACCCCTGACCCGACAGGGGGTGTCGGAGGCGCGGGGTACAGTCCGTCCCCCTGACAGAGGAGGACCGATGGCGATCACGTGGAGCCTGACGATCGACTGCGCGCACCCGGCGCGGCTGGCCGCGTTCTGGGCGCTGGCGCTGGGCTACGCGGAGAAGCCCCCGCCCGCAGGGTTCGGCAGCTGGGCGGAGTGGCTGTCCCATCACGACGTGCCGCGGGACGAGTGGGACGAGGGCGCGTACCTCACCGATCCGGACGCGGTGGGACCGAACCTGTCCTTCCTGCGGGTACCGGAGCCGAAGGCGGCCAAGAACCGGCTGCACCTGGACCTCCAGGTGGGCGGGGGCCGTCAGACGCCCTGGGAGGTGCGCTGGCCCCGCGTGCTCGCGGCCGCGGAGCGACTGACCGCCGCGGGCGCCACCTTGCTCCGCGAGGAGGCGCTCCAGGGCAGACCCGACCACCTGGTGATGACGGATCCGGAAGGCAACGAGTTCTGCCTGGTCTGACACGAGCAGAGAGCAGATGCCCCGCGCCGCCCCCCGCCGGACCCTCCACGGGCGACGGGGCAGACGCCACCGCGCGGGGCGATGCGGAGCTGTGAGCTCCGCGAACGGTGGCCGCTGCGCGCGCTACCGGGGTGTCGCGACGAAGAACTCGTTGCCGTCGGGGTCGGCCAAGGCGACCCGATCGGCCTTGGCCTGATCCTGGCCCGCGTCGAGCAGGGTCGCTCCGAGGGAGAGCAGGCGGTCCGCCTCCGCCTGCCGGTCGCCGCCAGCGGATGGGGCGAGGTCGAAGTGCACGCGGCCCTTGCCGGTCTTCGGGTCCAGGGGCGGGCCGCCCCAGGTGATCTTCGGGCCGCCGTGCGGCGAGCGGATCGCGGTCTCCTCGTCCTGGTCCCAGACCAGCGGCCACCCCAGCGCCTTGCTCCAGAAGTATCCGACCTCCTGCGAACCGTCGCAGGCCAGCGCGCCGACGAAACCGCAGTCGGCGAGGAAGTTGTTGCCCGGCTCGATGACGCAGAACGCGTTGCCCTCGGGGTCGGCGAGCACCACGTGGCCCTCCTCCGGGCGCTGCCCGACGTCGAGGTGCGCTCCGCCGAGCTCCAGCGCCCGGGCCACCGTCTGCCGCTGGTCCTCCAGGGACGTACTCGTCAGATCGAAGTGCATCCGGTTCTGGCCGGTCCTCGGCGCCTGCGAGGGCAGGAAGCGGAGGCGGAACCCGGTGTCATCAGTGGGTACGAGACCGATGCCGTCGCGCGGATCGTCGACCGTCTCCCACCCCAGGAGCCCGGACCAGAACCGCGCCAGCAGCAACGGATCCCTCGCATCGAAACAGACCGCGAACAGGTGACTCGCCATAGCCCCGCACATCTCCGTTCGGCCGACAGACAGCTGCCGACAGGCCGTCGCGCCAACCGTCGACCACGACCCTACGACTGCGAGGGAGCCACCCGCAGCCCGGTTTCCGGCGGCGGGCCCGCGGCGGCCCGCCGGGTTCACCCGGGAGGCGGCAGGAAATGTGGGCGCGGATGTCGAGAAGCCGGGTTCGGCTCCGTCCTCGGGGTGCAGGCGACCACAATGGACCACACCAGCACCGAGGAGAACTCCCATGGCCAAGTACCTGCTGCTGAAGCACTACCGCGGCGCCCCCGCTCCCACCAACGACGTGCCGATGGAGAAGTGGACGCCGGAGGAGATCTCCGCGCACATGCAGTACATGCGCGACTTCGCGACCCGGCTCGCGGGGACCGGGGAGTTGGTCGACGAGCGGGCGCTCGCCCCCGAGGGGACGTTCGTGCGGTACGACGGGGAGGGCCGGCCGCCGGTCACCGACGGGCCGTTCGCCGAGACCAAGGACCTCATCGCCGGTTGGATGATCATCGACGTCGACAGCCACCAGCGGGCCCTGGAGCTCGCCGCGGAACTGTCGGCCGCCCCCGGGGCCGGCGGCAGGCCCATCCAGGAGTGGCTCGAACTGCGTCCGCTCATGGGCGAGGCCTGCATCGTCACGGAATGACCGCTGACGTGAACGAGGTGCTGCTCCGCAGCCTCACCCCGAGCGTGCTGGGTGTCCTCGTCCGCCGGGGAGCGGACTTCGCGGCGGCCGAGGACGCCGTGCAGGACGCGCTCGTCGAGGCGCTGCGCGTCTGGCCCGCCGACCCGCCGCGGGACGCCAAGGGCTGGCTGATCACCGTGGCCTGGCGCCGGTTCCTCGACGCGACGCGCGCGGACGCCGCGCGCCGCCGCCGCGAGGACCTCGTCGACGAGGAGCCGACGCCCGGACCCGCGCCCGCGGCCGACGACACGCTCCAGCTCTACTTCCTGTGCGCCCACCCGTCCCTGACCCCGTCGTCGGCCGTCGCGCTCACCCTGCGCGCGGTCGGCGGCCTGACCACCCGCCAGATCGCCCAGGCCTACCTGGTACCCGAGGCGACCATGGCGCAACGCATCAGCCGGGCCAAGCGCACCGTCTCGGGCGTGCGGTTCGACCGGCCCGGCGACGTCGCCACCGTGCTGCGCGTCCTCTACCTGGTCTTCAACGAGGGCTACTCCGGCGCGGTCGACGTCGCCGCCGAAGCCATCCGACTCACCCGGCAGCTCGCAGCCGTCATCGACCACCCCGAGGTGGCGGGGCTGCTCGCCCTGATGCTGCTCCACCATGCCCGGCGGGCTGCCCGGACCGCGTCCGACGGCAGCCTGGTGCCGCTCGCCGAACAGGACCGCGCCCGCTGGGACACCGCGCTGATCGCCGAGGGCGTCGAGATCCTGCAGGCGGCCCTCGCCCGCGACCGGCTGGGCGAGTACCAGGCCCAGGCCGCCGTCGCGGCGCTGCACGCGGACGCTCCCACCGCCGCGGAGACGGACTGGGTGCAGATCGTCGAGTGGTACGACGAGCTCGCGCGCCTGACCGACAGCCCGGTCGTCCGGCTCAACCGCGCGGTCGCCGTCGGCGAGGCCGACGGACCGCGCGCCGGATTGAAGGCGCTCGCGGAGCTGGACGCCTCGCTGCCCCGGCACACCGCGGTGGCGGCCTACCTCCACGAGCGCGACGGCGACCTGGCGACGGCCGCCCGGCTGTACGCCGAGGCGGCCCGCACAGCGCCCAACCTCCCCGAACGCGACCACCTGACCCGCCAGGCCGCCCGCCTCAACGCCCGCCAGGACGACTGAGGCCCGGCGAGGGCGGGCGGGTGGTCGTTTCCGGTCCTTTTGGGGAAAGGGCCGTCCGGTGGGGGTGGTCTGTGATGGTGTGGTCGTCCATGTCCGCGAGCTCGTCCACGGAGGGCCGCCGTGTCCAGAACGCCGCGAGAGATCTTCGAGAGCTATGTCTACGCCGGGACCGTGAGCCGCGATGCCGACGCGCTGGCCGAGGCCTTCACCGAGGACGGCGTGTTCGAGGCGCCGCTCGTGCCCGACGGCGCTTCGCTCCCCCGGCGGTTGGCGGGGCGGGAGGAGATCCGTACGGCGATGGCCGCGTACTACGAGCTGCCGGTGAAGGACGGGCGTTCGCCGAACTTCCAGAAGTCCGGGTACGTGCTGCACACCACCGCCGACCCCGACGTGTTCATCGCCGAGATCGACACGGTCTTCGACGGGGACGGGGACAGCGAGGCGACGGCGGTCTCGCTCGTGCAGATCTTCCGCCTGCGCGACGGGAAGATCGCCCGGCTGCGTGACTACTTCGCTCCGGACCTGCTGAGCTGAGGACGCTGCCGGCCCCCGCTCCTCAGGGGTGCCGCGGAGCGGGCGGCGGCGGTGGGGTGTTCGGCTCGGCCAGGTGGGTGTCGAGGGCGGCGTTCAGGTCGTTCAGCAGGGCCTCGAACTGCCGCAGGAGTTCGGGCGCGTAGGGGGCCATCACGGTGTCCAGGCGGTGGGAGAGCGGGCCGAAGAACTCGTCCGCGCGTTCCTGGATGTGTGCACCGCTGTGCAGGGTGATGACGCGCCGGTCGGAGTGTTCGCGGGTGCGGGTGATGTGGCCGGCCGCTTCGAGGCGGTTCAGCAGTGCGGTGGTGGCGCCCGTGGACAGGGAGATGCGCTCGCTCAGCCGCGCCGGCGACAGCGGTGTGCCCCGCTCCTCGGCGGCGGCGATCTCCAGGACCGCGGTCGCGTCGGTGGAGTGCAGGCCCAGCCAGGCGGCGAAGCGCCGGCCGAACTCGGTGTAGCGGCTGCCGTAGACCCGCAGCCCCTCCGTCAACCGTTCCCGCTGCTCCGCGACGTCGTCGCGCATCGCCTCGTCCATGGACGCCCGCCACCTCTCTCCGCTGCCGCGCGCCCGGTGCCGGCGGCCTGCTTTGACAACCTACCGTTCAACACTTTACCTTCACCGTGAAACTATTTCATGATGGAGGTAATACGGATGGGCAATCCACCCCCCACCGCGGCCGGCACTGCCGTGCCCTACCGGTGGCGATGGCTGATCCTGGTGGTGATGCTCATCGCGGAGATCATGGATCTGCTGGACGCGTCGATCGTCAACGTCGCCGGCCCGGACCTGGAGCGGTCCCTCGGCGCGGGCCCAGCAGCCCTGCAGTGGGTGATCGGAGGCTATGCCCTCACCCTCGGCGCCGGGCTGGTGCTCGGTGGCCGGCTCGGCGACCGCTACGGCCGCCGTCGCATGTTCCTGATCGGGCTGGCCGCCTTCACCGCCACCTCGCTGCTGTGCGCCGTGGCGCCGAACATCGAGTCGCTGATCACGTTCCGGCTGCTCCAGGGCACCGCCGGCGCGATGCTCCTGCCCCAGGGGCTCGGTCTGCTGCGGGAGAACTTCTCCGGCACCGAGCTCACCAAGGTCTTCGGGATCTTCGGCCCGGTCCTGGGGCTCGGCGGCATCATCGGACCGGTCCTGGGCGGCTTCCTGATCGAGAGCGACATCGCGGGCCTGGGATGGCGTGCGGTCTTCCTCGTCAACCTGCCCATCGGCGTCGCCGCGCTGATCATCGCCGCCAAGGCCGTCCCCCGGCGGCCGGGCGACCGCACCGTACGGGTCGACCTGGTCGGCGCGGGCCTGGTCGCGGCGGCCTGCGCCCTGCTGGTGCTGCCGCTGAACCAGGGGCAGGAGGACGGCTGGCCGCTGTGGACGTGGCTGTGCATGGCCGCCTCGGCGGCCGGCTTCGCCCTGTTCGCCCTCCAGCAGCGCCGCAGGGCGGCGGCGGGACGCGAGCCGCTGGTGACGCCCGGTCTGCTGCGCAAGCCCGCCTTCACCGTCGGGCTCGGCGGCATCGCGCTGTTCTTCGGCGGCCTGGTCGGCACCCAGCTCGTGCTGACCCTCTACCTCCAGATCGGCCGGCACTTCACCGCGGGTCACGCGGGCCTGGGCAACCTGCCGCTCGCGCTGGGCACGGCGATCGGCGGCGCGGTCAGCGGCGCCGTTCTCGCCGACCGGATCGGCCGCGCGGTCGTGCAGATCGGCCCGCTGATCCAACTCGCCGGGGCGGCGCTGCTCTGGTACGAGCTCGACGGACTCGACCCGTCGGCGTTCTCGATCTGGGACATCGTCCCGGGCGTGACCATCGCCGGTATCGGGGCGGGCATGGTCATCGCCGCCCTGTTCAGCCTCATCCTCGCCGCGGTCGACGACCACGAGATCGGCTCCGCCTCCGGCGTGCTGTCGGCGGTGCAGTCGCTCGGCGGCTCCATCGGGGTCGCGGTCTTCGGCTCGGTGTTCTTCGCCCAGGCCAAGACGGGCGAGTTCGCCGCCGGTTTCCGCCACGCCCTCATCGTCCAGGCGTGCCTGTTGGCCGCGTTCCTGGCCATCACCTTCCTGCTCCCGGCGAAGAGCCGCCCCGAGAGCGAGCAGCACGGCGTCACCCCCGACGCCCGGGACACCGACGCCCCACCGGCCGATCTCGCCACCCAGGGCCGACGGGCCTGAGGGCGCCACGGCGGCGGGCCCCGCCACAGGGCCCGCCACCGCAGGCCGAAAACGCTCACTGCGCGACGGCTGGGCGCGCACCGCGCGGAGCGCTACCGTCGGTGGCAGCGTGCATGCGAGGGGGTCGCCGGATGTCACTCGAAGAGTCTCAACCGCGTTCGGGATCCGCGTCGGCCCGAGCTCGCACCCCGGAACCGCGGACCGGCGCGGCACCGCACCCCGCCCCCGTCCCCTGCTCGTTCGTTCCGCCCCACATCCTCGACGCGATGGCCCGCTCACAGGACCGCTCCGTCAGCGACCTCGCCCGCCGCACCCTGCAGCAGGACGCCTTCGAACGCACCCGGCGCCGGCTGACCACGGTCCTCGGCGCGCCTCCCGTCGCCGGTGCGACGGACCCCGACCGGCCGGTGCGAACGCTGTACGACGCCGAGCACACCACGGACCTGCCCGGCCGGCAGGTCCGCACCGAGGGCTCAGAACCGGGCACGGACGCGACCGTCAACCGCGCCTACGCCGGACTCGGCGCCACCTTCGACCTCTACCTCAACGCCTATCAGCGGCATTCGATCGACGGCCAGGGCCTGCCCCTGAACGCGACCGTCCACTACAGCGAGGGGTACAACAACGCCTTCTGGAACGGCGAGCAGATGGTGTTCGGCGACGGGGACGGGGAGATCTTCCGCGACTTCACGCTGCCGGTGGATGTCATCGGCCACGAGCTGACGCACGGCGTGACCCAGTACACGGCGAACCTCACGTACTTCGGCCAGCCGGGCGCGCTCAACGAGTCGATGTCCGACGTCTTCGGCTCGCTCGTCAAGCAGTACCTGCTGCAGCAGAGCGCCGACCAGGCGGACTGGCTGATCGGCGCCGGGCTGCTCGGACCGACCATCCACGGGGTCGCGCTGCGCTCGATGAAAGCGCCGGGCACCGCGTACGACGATCCGATGCTCGGCAGGGACCCGCAGCCCGCCACGATGGACGACTACGTGCGGACGGGCCGGGACAACGGCGGCGTGCACATCAACTCGGGCATCCCGAACCATGCCTTCTACCTGGTGGCCGAGGCCCTCGGCGGGCACGCGTGGGAGCAGGCCGGGCAGATCTGGTACGACGCGCTCACCGGCGGGGAACTCTCGTCCGGGGCGACCTTCGCCGATTTCGCCCAGCTGACCGTGGCCTCGGCACACGCCCGGTACGGCCCGGGCAGTGAACGCGAAGCCGTCGTCAAGGCGTGGGCGGAGGTGGGGGTGCTGGAGGCGCAACCGGTCGGCGCCACCCCTCCCGGCACCAGCCCTGCCGACAACGGCATGCCCGCTCCCGTGGTCGTCGGCCAGATTCCCCCCGGCCCGCCGCTCGGCGAAGAGGACGACGACGGGGAATGAGACGAACGATCGCCCGTGGGTGACATCGCCAAGGGAGTCCTCGGCGGGGCCTGGACGCTGCTGGTGGGCTGGATCCTGCCGACCGCGCTCAATCTGAGCGTCTTCTTCTTCGCCGTCGCGCCCAGTCTGCGCACCACGCGCCCGATCGCCCGCCTGTGGCCCGCCACCCAGACCGGGGCCACGCTCCTGCTGCTCGCCACCTCCGTGCTGCTCGGACTCGTCCTCAGCGCTCTGCAGAACCAGCTCTACCGCGTCCTGGAGGGCTACCTGCTGTGGCCGGCCGCGGTCTACGAACGGGGTTGCGCCCGTCGCCGGCGGGACAAGTGGAACCTGCAGGACCGGCTCACGCTGATGCGGCTGGAGCGCCGCAAGCGGCAGCATGAGGGGGTGCTGCCCGTCGTCGCCGCGGCGGACCTCGCCCGGTTGCGCGCCGATCCGCGCCTGGAGCGAGCCGCGCGCGGGGACCGCCGCCGCAGCGCCGTGCAACGGGCGCTGCTGCGCGAGACCCTGGCCCGCTATCCGATCGACGACGGGCAGATCGCGCCCACCCGGCTCGGCAACGCCATCCGCCGGTTCGAGGAGTACGGCTACGACCGTTTCCGGCTCGATACCCAGGTGCTGTGGAACGAACTCACGGGCACCGCACCGGAACAGGTCCGCCGCCAGGCCGACCTCGCCCGCACCAACGCCGACTTCTTCGTGGCGCTGATGTCCGGCCACGCGGCGGTGGCCGTCGCCGCGCTGTCGGCCCTCGGTTCCGCCCACGCCGACGCGTCCCTCCTCCTGATCACCGCCCTCGCGCTCGGCTGCCTGATCCCGCTGTGGTACCGGTCCTGCGTGGTCGCCGTCGACGAATGGGCCGCGGCCGTTCGGGCCCTGGCCAACGTCGGGCGCAAACCGCTCGCGGAGTCGCTCGGGCTGGCGCTGCCTGCCGATCTGGAGGCGGAACGCCGCATGTGGGCGCTGGTCACCCAGCTCGCCCGGCTGCCCTTCGCCGAACGCCGGGCGGCCCTGGACCCCTACCGAAGCCGTGGAACTCCCGGTGGGTGAGCGGCTTCCGCCGACCGCTTCCGCCGGAGCGCAGCGACAACCTTCCGCGTCGAACCCGTCTGTTGTTCGAATATGCCCCCGGGTATGGCAGGATCGTTGTCTCCCGACAACAGAGCAAATGGAGCGACCGTGGCCTCAACGTCCGACCCAGTGCCGCCGGGCGACCGCCTGACGGTTTCCCTCGCTCTGGGCGAGCCCAGCGTCCTCACCATGAGCGGGGAAGTCGACCTGAACGGCGTCGCGTCCGTGCAGGACGCGGTGGATCGCGCCCTGGCGCACCACCCGCACCTGGTTCTGGACCTGGCGGGCGTGGAATTCGGCGACTCCACCTTCCTCAGCACCCTTCTGCAGGCCCGCCTCAATGCCCAGGAGCGCTCCGGAAGCCTGGTCCTCCTGGCGCCCAGCCCCCAGATCGTGCGCCTGCTGACCATCACCGGCGCCCTGGACCTGTTCCCCGTCGTGGACAGGGCAGAGGACCTGCAGTCGAGGCCCTGACCCGACCACCGGCCTCGGCCGCCGGCCCCGACCACCGGCTCAGGCCCGCGGAGCGGTGAAGTAGTGGCCCTTGTCGAGGTCCTCCAGGAGGGCGGGGCCGGTCGGCTGCCAGCCCAGTAGCCGGCGGGTGAGGGCGCTGGAGGTGGGGCTGTCCATGCCGAGGAAGGACGCCAGCCAGGTGAAGTGCCCGGCCGCGGCGTCCGCGGCGACGGAGGCCGCGGGCACGCCCAGGTGCCGTCCGATCACCTCGGCGACGGCACGGATCGGCACACCCTCGTCCGCCACCGCGTGCAGGGTGGAGCCGGCCGGTGCGCCCTCCAGCGCCAGGCGGAAGAGGCGCGCGGCGTCGGAACGGTGGACGGCGGGCCAGCGGTTGGCGCCGTCGCCTATGTAGCCGGACACGCCCTTCTCCCGCGCGATGGCCACTACGGTGGCGAGGAAGCCGTGGTCCCCGTCGCCGTGCACGGTCGGCGGGAGCCGGACGACGGACGAGCGGACGCCGCGGTCCGCGAGAGCGGCCGTCGCGTGCGCGTTCGCCAGCCGCTTGGCCAGGCCGCCGGACCAGGGCGCCCCGATCGGCCCGGACGCCAGGCCGTCCTGCTCGGTGGCCGTCCGGCCGGGCGCCACCCCCAGGGTCCCGGAGGCGATGAGGAACGGGCGCCCGGTGCCGGCGAGCGCCTCGCCGAACGTGTCGATGGCACGCCGGTCGGCATCCGCGGCATCCTCGAAGCCCCCGCTGAAGGCGAGGTCGTGCTGGAAGGCGAGGTGGATCACGCCGTCCGCCTCGGCGGCGGCACCGCGCAGGGTGTCCAGGTCGTCGAGCGAGCCGCGGCGCACCTCGGCGCCCGCCGCGGTGAGGGCGGCGGCCGAGGCGGCCGAGCGGGCGAGCCCGACGACCTGGTGGCCGGCGCCGATGAGCTCCGGAACGACAGCTGAACCGATCCAGCCGGACGCGCCGGTGATGAACACACGCATGGGAAGAACCTCCGGGTTGGTCGGCCGTGCTCGCCGCGGGGAGCCGTGGGCACGCGAAGGGCGGCGATCGAGCCGATGGCAGTGACTGACATCAACCGTAGCACTCCATGTCAGTCACTGCCATCACGTAGAATCCGGCCATGGGTCGATGGGAACCGAACGCACGTGGGCGGCTGGAACAGGCGGCGCTGGACCTCTACCGGGAGCACGGGTTCGAACAGACCACCGCGGCGCAGATCGCCGAACGGGCCGGGCTGACCGAGCGGACGTTCTTCCGCCACTACCCCGACAAGCGAGAAGTGCTGTTCGCGGGCGCGCACGAGCTGGAACAGGCCTTCGTGGACTCCCTCGCCGAGACCCCGGCCGCGGCCGCGCCGATCGACGCGATCGCGTCGACGCTGGAGACCGTCGCGGCCTTCTTCCTGGAGCGCCATGAGTTCGCCCGGCAGCGCCAGGCCGTCATCGTGGCCAACGCGGAACTGCGCGAGCGCGAGCTGGTCAAGCTCGCGTCGTTGAGTGCCGCGCTCGCCGCCACGCTGCGGCGGCGCGGCGTCCAGGACCCGGCCGCCAGCATCACCGCGGAGGCGGGCATCGCCGTCTTCAAGGTCGGGTTCGAGCGCTGGGTCGGCAGCAGCGGGGAACGGACGCTGGCGGACTTCCTGCGGGAGTCCCTCGACGAACTCAAGGCCCTGACCGCGGGCCGGTAGCGACCCCCGCACGGTCCACGGGGCCCGGGGCGCCGGCCGGTCTCATTCCTCCAGCAGCGGGCGCAGCCGGGCATGGGCCCACCCGGCCAGCGGGGTGGGCGTGGTCGTCAGCAGGTCACGGGGCTGCTCGGGCACCAGGTCGCGGGATCCGGTGGTCATGCCGACGATGCCGTCGACCGCCGACGGCGGCAGCCCGGCCTCGCGCAGCGTGTCCCGCACCGCGTCGGCGCTGACGGCGTTGAGCTGGATCGTGCGGTCGAGGGCTTCGCTGAGGATCCGGGCGACCTGGTGGAACGTGAGGTCCTCGGGCCCGTGGACCGCCTGCACGATCCGCCCCTGCCAGCCGTCGGCGAGCAGCCGGGCGGCGGCCACGTCGCCGATATCGCGCGGATCGACCCACGGCATCGCGTGGTCGGGGTCGAACGCCGTGGTCAGGACGCCCTTGGACAGCCCTTCCAGGTCGAGCAGCAGGTTGGTGAAGAAGTACGCGCACCGCAGGTGCAGCACGTGCGCCCCGGTGGCGTCGAGACGCTCCTCGATCCCGCCCAGCGCGTCGATGTGGCCGACTCCGTGCCGCTTCTCGGCCCCGACGCTGCTCAGCAGCACGACACGGTCCACCTCGCCCGCCCGGGCGGCCTCCACCAGCGGCGTCGCGGTCCGCAGCGAGACCTCGACCGGATCCTCCACTGTGTGAGGCGTGGGATCCACCCACAGCACGGTTCGCGCCCCCGCCACCGCCTCGCGGACGAACCCGGCGTCGGTCAGATCGCCCCGCCGCACATCGGCCCGGGCACGGGTCGCCCCGTCCAGGCGGGCCGGGTCACGGACCAGAACGCGTGGGCGGACACCGGCCTGCAGCAGCAGGCGCACCACGCGCGATCCCACCTGTCCGGTCGGGGTGGTGACCACGATGGCCATCGCAACGCTCCCTTCGTCCGCACGGCGGGCGCCCTGCACGACCTACGCCCTCGACAAGCCCACGCCGACCACGGTCGCCCCAGTGGCCACACCGGGCAAGCGCACCGTCGCGAACCGGCCAGAGCCAGGACGGCGTCCCGCGGCTCGGGGCACCGCCCTGGGATGCGTACCCGTCAGCCGACGCGCTCGATGCGCGCCTTGCGGATGAGGAACTTGCCCGGCTCCCTGACCTGTTCGAAGGCCGCGTTGTTCAGCAGGGCGCAGCTGCCGGACGCGGAGACGACCTTGACGGTCGTCGACTTGCGGTTGTCGAGGTTGGTCACCCTGAGCGTGGTCCCGACCGGGAACCGGTTGCTGGAGGCGGCGGGGGCACCGGCCTCACCGGAGAGCGTCACCGTCGACCCGGCACAGACGACCTCGCCCGCACCGCCCTGGTCACCGGCCGCCTGATCGGCGGCGGGCGGCGCCTGCGCGGCCGGAGACCCGGCCGCGGCGGGCGGCTGCTCCTGGGCCGGCGGCGCGGCCACGTCGCCGCCTGCGGCGACCTCGCACCCGGACGCGGCCTGCATGCGCCGGATCTGCTCGATGACCGCCTGGCGGTTGGCGATGCGCGCCGCGGACTGGGCGTCGGGCTGGGCCCGCTGGCCCGTGATGAACTGCTCGTTGGTCCGCAGGGCGGCGGTCAGCCCGTCGCAGGCGCCCGACGCCTGGCTGGTACCGGTCATGACGACCGCCGTACCACCGATCGCGACGGCGGCACCGACGAACAGGGCGATCTTCTTCTTCGTGCTGAGCGTCCTCTTGCGTGACACGTGGGACTCCTGGGGGGTCGAATCCGTGTGTCGTCAAGTACGAGGCGAGGTTCCGCTTCTGCTCAGCTCACCCACCCACCACTTCCTTAACTTTCCTTAAGGCTGCGGGACCCCCGACCCTGCGGCACGTCGTCCGCCCGGCCGTCGGGTCGAACCGGATCAAATCACCCGGCTCCCTGTGAGCCTCGTCATATGACGTGCGCCACATACGAACCCGGATAGTGGACGGCCCTCCCGGTACGCCCGGAGGGGCCCAGTTGGCGAGAGTTACCCCTCCACCAGCCACGATGCCGAGTAGTAGTGGCGATGTTTGCCGACCGGTTTCGGCGGACGTTAAACATCTCCCCCACCCGAAGAGCGCACGCGCAGAACGTCTGTCCCTTTTCTGCCCGGCGAGACGCGCTCACGCACCCGGAGAGATGGGGTCAGCCATGGGCAAACATGCCCGGAAACGACCGAATCGGACTCGCCTCGGCGTCGTCGCCACGGCGTCGGCAGCCGCGGTGACGGCGACCATCGCCTGCACCGTCATGCCAGGGACCCCGGAGGCCGGCGCGCAGAACGCGTCGGCGTCGGACACCGCGCTCGGGGGCGACCTGGTGCCGGTGAACCACGTGATGTCCCAGCAGGTCGCCATCGCCCGCCAGAACGTGCGGACGGCCGAGGACAACGCCCGCTCGCAGGCGCTGGCGGCCTCCCGGTCGCAGGCCGAGGGCCGCGCCAAGGCCGAGGCCATCAGGAAGGCCGAGGGTGCCAGGAAGGCGGCGGCCCGGGCCAAGGACGAAGCGCGCCGGCGCGCCGAGGCGGCGGCCGAGCAGAGCCGCAAGGACGCGGCGGAGCGCGCCGCCCGTTCGCGGACGGCGGAGCCCTCCGCGACGCCGTCCGCCACCGCCGCCGCCTCGCCCTCGTCCGGCACCTACACCGACGACCTCGACGGCTGGATCAAGGAAGCGCTGGCCGTGATGGCCCAGCACGGCATACCCGGCAGCTACGACGGCATCTACCGCAACATCATCCGCGAGTCCTCGGGCAATCCGCAGGCCATCAACCTGACCGACTCCAACGCCGCCGCGGGGACCCCGTCCAAGGGCCTGCTCCAGGTCATCGACCCGACGTTCCAGGAGTGCCACGTCGCGGGCACCTCGATGGACATCTACGACCCGGTCGCCAACATCACCGCCGCCTGCAACTACGCGGCCGCGAACTACGGCTCCATCGACAACGTCGACTCGGCCTACTGACCCGGCCGCACGGCTCACGAGCGCAGAACCGTCGTCACAAACCGCTCGACCCGACCGCCTCCCGGACGGGATCCTGGGCGGATGGGGTTCTTCTGCTACCACCGCGACCGGCCCGACTCCGGAGCGCTGCGCGACGCGCTGCTGGAGGAGCACTGGTCCTACATGGACCGGTACGCCAAGGAGTTGATCGCCCGGGGGCCGACCCTCGCCGACGACCGCGACACGGCCACCGGCAGCATGCACATCGTCGACCTGCCCGATCCCGCGGCCGCCCGCGCGTTCGCCTTCGACGAGCCCGGCTACCAGGCCGGGGTGTACCGGGACGTGCTGCTGCGGCGGTGGCACAACACGCTGGGGCGCACCATGTGGGACTTCCCCGGCGGCCGGACCGGCGGCAGCCGGTATCTGGTGCTCGGCCTCGGCACGGGGCAGGCCGTGGACCTGGCGGTGCCACGGGACGAGGACGAACTCATCGCCTACGGGCCCCTGCTGTCCGACGACGGCGACACGTGGCTGGGGACGGCGGCGCTGGTCCGGGCGCCGGACGCGGACACGGCGCGCGCGGTGCTGACGGCGGACCGGTACGCCGACATCGAGGTGCACAACTGGCAGTTCGGAGGGCGGTCGTAGGGAAGAGCCGGCTCGGCCGCCCGTCGGTGACCGTGCCCGTCGGTGACCGTGGTGCGGGTCGTTCAGCCGAGGACGAGGGGCAGCTTCGGGGCCAGCTCGCCCAGTGCGGCCCGCTCCGCCTCGGTCGCGGCGCGCCGCCCGGTGCCGACCAGCAGGGCGTCCGTGTCGTCGAACGAGGCGGGGAACGCCGCACCGGCGATCCGCTCCAGCAACGCGCGGGAGCGGGCGAGCCCCTCCGCGGGCGGTCGCGGCGCGGCGGGCAGGTGCGCGACCAGGTCGAGGTGGTGCAGCGTCCACTCCAGGACGTAGGCGGCGAGGTAGTCGCCCGCGGTGAGGACCTCGCCCTGCGTCGCGACCCGCAACCCCGGATCGGCCAGTTCGGCGGCGCGGCCGGCGGCGGAGCCGACGTCGTCGAGATGGAACTTCAGCAGCCCGGGCTCCCCGTACGCGGCGGCCAGCCGCACCGTCAGCGCGTCGAGCGGGTCATCGCCCGTCGGCGGTGCCGCCGCGACGGACCAGTAGGTCGCGGCGTCGCGGGTCGGCTCCGTCGCGGCGGGGGTCACGAGCGTGATCAGGACGTCCTGCGCGTCGATGACCAGGTGGCAGACCAGGTCCCGCACGAGCCAGCCGGCACAGCCGGACGGCTGGGCGAAGGCCTCGTCCGGCAGGTCGGCGACCGCAGTGCGCAGCGCCGCCCAGGAGCGTGAGAAGAGATCCACCCCAGCACGGTAGTGCGGTCCCCCGGGGCGGGCCACCGCATTTGCTCGTGTCGTCATCGACCCTCGCGCGGGTCTCCGAGCGGCCACCGGACACGTGCGGCTTGACCCTGACGTGCGCGTCAGGGGTTAGCGTCACCGCGCCCCGGCTGCGGACGCCCGCGTACCGCTGCCCCGAACCGGCCCCGGAGTCCGACCATGAGCGCAACCCTGCCGCGCACCGCGCGCGAAGTCCGTCTCACCGCCGTCCCGGAGGGACTGCCCACGCACGAGCACTTCACCATCGCCACGACGGCGCTGGCCGAGCCCGCCGCCGACCAGGTGCTGGTCAGGAACCGGCACTTCCTGGTCTTCCCGGGCCTGCGCACGCTCATCGGCGGGGACGGTGCGGACCTGCCCCTGCCTCCGCTCCGCCGCGGGGACACCCTGTTCGGTCCCGCCGTCGGCGAGGTGGTCGCCGCGCCGGACGGCAGTGCGCTGCGCACCGGTGACGTCGTCCTCCACATGCGCGGCTGGCGGGACCACGTCCTGCTGAGCGCGACCGAGTGCACCGTTGTGGACGGCACGCTGCCCGATCCGGTCGCGTACCTGTCTCCCGGATCGGCCGCCTACGGAGCCCTGACCCGCCTCGCCGGCATCCGCGCGGGTGACACCGTCTTCGTCACCGGCGCGGCGGGGGCGGTGGGGTCCCTGGCCGGGCAGCTCGCCCGGCTGCTGGGCGCCGGGACCGTGATCGGCAGCACGGGCTCCCCGGAGAAGGCCGAGCGGCTGCTGTCCGAGCTCGGCTACGACGCGGTCGTGCTGCGCGGCGCCGGGCCGATCGCCGACCAGCTCGCGCGGGCCGCTCCGCGGGGCATCGACGTCCTGCTGGACACCGTCGGCGGCGAGCAGTTGGTCGCGGCCCTCGGCGCGGCCCGCCAGGGGGCGCGGTTCGCCCTGGTCGGCGCCTTGGCGGGCCAGATGTCACCGCAACGGGCCGGCGACAGCGCCCCCGTCGAGATCGACGCCTTCCGACTGGTCGTCAAGGGCATCTCGCTGCGCGGCTACAGCGGCCAGGACCACCCCGACGTGGAGCAGGAGTGGACCCGTCGCTTCGGCGAGTGGCTCCGCGCCGGCGAGATGGTCTTTCCCCACACGCGGGTCGCGGGCATCGATCGCGCGCCGCATGCGTTGCAGGAGATGATCGGAGGCAGGCACTTCGGGGCCGTCGTCGTGGAGTTGTAGCCGGGCCGGCGCAACCCGCGTTCGACGTCCGGGGTCGGACACGGGACGAGGGTGGAGCGGCATGCGCATCGGTGACGCGGCGGCGGCGGCCGGCACCACGCCCAGGGCCCTGCGCTTCTACGAGCAGCGCGGACTGCTCCCCCCGCCGGTCCGCACCGCGTCCGGTCAGCGCGAGTACGGGGCCGACGAGGTGGCGCGGGTCCGTGTCATCCGCGACCTGCTGGGCCTCGGCCTCACGATCGAGGACCTGCGCAGCTGCGCCGACCGCCTGCACCTGCTCACCCAGGACCCGCCCCCGCGATGCGGCTCCGTCGACCCCGACTCCCCCGCCTCCGGAGTCGTCGGCCGCCGACTCGCTGCCCTGCGCGCGGAGATCGACCGGTTGGCCGAACTGCGGGAGAACCTCGAACGGCGGGCCTCCGGCGGGCGGTGACCCCGGCCGCCTTCCGCGCCGGCACCGGCGGTCCCGGCCGCCGCTCCCGCTCATGGATCCCCGGCCGCCGTCAGGTCCGCGCCGCGCGCAACCGGTCGTGGACCGCGTCCGGGTCCTCCTGCGCGAGGTAGCGGAAGTGCCAGCGCACGACGTCGCCGTCCAGGGTCTCGCCGTCCGCGGCGCGGGTGGCCGCGGCGCAGGCGGCCAGCGCGGGTTCGCCCGGGACGAGCAGCCGGGGTTCGCCCCATTGCTGCGCCGTCACCGCGATCGGCGTGCCGCCGCCCGTCGCCAGGACCCACGTGGCCCGGCCCCCGGCGATCCGGGCGAGGTATCCGCCGCCGGTGATCGCGGCGACGGCCGCGCGCAGCGGTAGGTCGGCCGGGAGGTCCGCGGTGTGGTGGTGCGGGGCGTCGGTGTCGTCGCCCATCGCCACGCTGTCCCGTGTCAGCAGCACCTTCATGGCCGGATCCTACGGGAGGAGGGATGCGGAGGAATGCGCCCTTGCCCAATATTTATACCGGTATTAGTATCGCAGACATGGTGAGAGTTCCTTTGAGTCCCCAGGAGCGGCAACGCGGCGAATGCTTCGGAGCCCTGCTCCGCAAGGCCCGCGGCGAACGCAGCATGGTGGAGGTCGCGGCGGCGGCCGGAGTCTCCGCGGAGACCCTGCGCAAGATCGAGACCGGCCGGGCTCCGACCCCGGCCTTCTTCACCGTGGCGGCCCTGGCCCACGCGCTGGAGCTGTCGCTGGACGACCTGGTCACGGCCTGCGCGGAGATGTCCGGCGAGGGGGGCGAGGCCGTCTCGGCGTGAGGGCCGGACCGGCTCGGGCTCTCGACTCGGCCCCGGCCGGACCCCGGCGGCTGCCCGCAGCCGCGGTCGTACCGCGTGGACCGGCCGCCCACCGGCCGCCCCGCCCCTCAGGCGCGTTCGAACAGGTGCGAGTGGCCGATGGGCGTGAAGCCGTGGCGCTCGTACCAGTGACGGGGCCAGTCCGCCGAGTCGGCGATCAGGAACCGCGTGCCGCACTCCGCCGCGCCCGCCCGGCTGAGGGCGGTGGCCAGGACCTCGTTGGCGTGCCCCTGCCCGAGATGCCTCTCCGAGGTGACCAGATCCTCGATCTGGGCGATGCCCGATGCCGGATCCGCGTACAGATCGGCCCACGAGGCGACCTCGCCGTCCTCGGCGCGGGCACCGATGAACTGCACGATCTCGGCGCCGCGGCGGCGGGTGTCGCGCCGGTCGACCAGGGCGCGGATCACCTCGTCGTCCACGTCCGGCAGGAAGTCCTTCCAGCGCCGGGTGAGCGGCACGCGCATCGCGTCCAGATCCACCACCTCCGCGCGGCCACCGGACGGCAGCGGGCCGGTGTGCAGCATGATCAGGTCGGCGGAGTGGGTGTATCCCGCCCGGATCAAAGGCTCCGCGCAGGCCGTCCCGAAGTCGTCGTCGTAGACGGAGATCAGGCGGTGCGACAGGTGCCCCAGCACCTCGTCCGCGACCGCGGGCAGCGCCTCGGGGTCCATCGCCACCTGGTCGATGACGACATGGTTGTTCGCGCGGGAGAGCGCGAACGTGTCGTCGAGCGCGGCGAAACCGCCCGGAACGGCGACCGTGCGCTCGGCCTGGCGGCGGGCGAAGGTCGAGAGGAACGCCCGGATCCGCTGCAGTTCTGAGCTCGCCATGGGGCCGAGCCTACGCAGCGGCGGCCCAGGTCCGCCTCCGAATTTCTCCCGCGCGGGAGCCGGCGGGGGCCGGCCGGCGGGGAATGCGTGTCCGCGGCCCGCCGTTGTCACCCCTGTGACTGAATCCTCCCCCCATGGTGCTTTTCCTCCCTCCGAGCAGGCGTCGGTTCGTGCGCGGATCGCCGCCCAGCGCGCCGACACCGACGGGCGGATCGCGGCGCTGAGCCGGGACTTCGACGGGATCGTCGCGGCGAACGCCCTGGTCGCGGTCGACGACGAGCACGATCCGGAGGGGGCGAGCACCGCTTTCGAGCGCGCCCACGTCGCCGCGCTGCTCGCGCAGAGCCGCGAGCACCTGGCCGACCTGGACCGGGCGCTGGCCCGGCTGGAGCAGGGCGACTACGGACGCTGCGAGACGTGCGGCGCGCCGATTCCCGCGGAGCGCCTGGAAGTGCGCCCCGCGGCGAGCACCTGCGTCAACTGCGCCGCCACCCGCCCCCGCTGACCAGCGGGCGTCAGCTGCGGCCGACCCTGCGGGCCAGCACCTGCCCCGGCCACCGCTCGACCAGGAACCGCTCGGTGGGCCGGAAGCCGTTGCGCTCGTAGAACGCGACCAGTCCGCCCCCTCCCCCCGCCCAGCAGTCGACCCGCAGCAGGTCCACCCCGGCCCGCCGGGTCACCTCGGCCGCGTGGTCCAGCAGCCGCGCGCCGATCCCCCGACCCGCACAGCGGCGGTCGGAGACCAGCAGCCTCACGTACCGCTCGGGTTCCGCAGCGGGCGCGATCGGCAGCTGCGGGCTGGGCCCGCAGTCCAGTACCAGCGCCCCGACGGGCCTTCCCGCCAACTCGGCGATGTACGGGTCGTTCTGCGTCGTGTACCGCTCGACCCGCTCCACCCCGCCGGGCTTCTGCGAATACGGCGTCGTACCCCACTGCTCGGTGTTGCCGCGGGCGTTCATCCAGGCCACCGCCGCGTCGAGCATCTGCAACATGGCGGGCGCGTCGGCCGGACCGCCCGGTCTGATCCGCAGGCCCTCTGTGCTGTCGTTCACAGCGCGAGTCTAGGCACCGCCGGACCGCCGACCCGCACGCGTCTCAACGGATCTCCCGGCGGGCGGTGCTTCTCGATTCCTGACCGGTCCGCACCGGGCGGCACCCGGCCCGGCTCACATCGACGCGCCCTCCCAGACGAACCCGTCCGGGTCGGTGAAGGAGTCGCCACCGGTACCGATCGCGAGCCGGTGCGAGCCGGTGCCGTCGGCCGGGACGCCGGCGTCCTTGGCGAGGGCGCGGCGCCCGTACAGCCCCAGCTTGACGGGGCTCGACGGCGTGTCGAACTCGACGTACATGCGCGGAATGCTCTTCGCGACGGCCAGGCCGCGGTCGACGTAGAACCGCTTGCTCGCGGCCAGGTCCGCGACCCCGAGCAGGAGCACGACGGCGTCGATCTCCCGGGTGGCCGGCCCGGTGTCCTTCTTCGCCGAGGTCGCGACCTTCCAGATCGTCCCGTCCGGGGCCTGGACGACGCCGCCGTGCCCCCAGAGGGACTTCGTGACCGGCTTCAGCGAGGTGGCGCCGGCTTCGAGCGCGGAGTCGATGAGGCTGTTGACGGTGGACGGCTGGGCGACGGTGAGCGACAGGGTGAAACCGCGGAAGCCGTCCGTGGGGGCGTCCGAGGCCCGCAGGCGCACCTGCTTGTCCAGGCCGAAGGCGTCCGCGTAGAACCGGCCGGCGGCGGTGGGGTCGGCCACGTCAAGGGTGATGTTCTCGAGGGAAGTCATGCCTTCACGCTAGGTCCGGCCCGGTGGCCGGTGCTTCTCGATTCCTGATCGGTTCGGTCCGGGGGCTCAGGATCGGGATCGGGATCGGGATCGGGATCGCGCAGCGGAGGATTGACGCGCACGGCGGCGCGGACGACGATTTCCCCCGGAGGAGCGCTGAAGGGCGCCTGGGGGGAGACGTCCATGGACGAGGCAGCGCCCGACGACACCATGGCCGGTGCCGTCGCCTTCCTGCGCACACTGGGGGCGGCGGAGACGGAGCACCCCGGCGGGACGCTCCTGGCGCACCTGCAGCGGGTCAGTCGCCTCCTGGAGGCCTGGGGCGCCGGCCGTGAGCTGCGACTGGCCGGCCTGTGCCACGCCTTCTACGGCACCGACGGCTTCGCGCCGTCCCTGCTCCCCCTGGAGTCCCGGGACCAGCTGGCCCGCCACATCGGAACGGACGCGGAGGAGCTCGTGTACCTCTACGCCAGCTGCGACCGGAAGGCCTCCTACCGCGAGCTGGCGAGTGAGAACGGGACGTTCCGCGACCGGTTCACCGGCCGCACCTTCTCCCCGGCCCCACGCCGGCGTCGCGAGTTCGCCGAACTGACCGCGGCGAACGAACTGGACCTGGCCGGCATCGACCCGGCCTTCCGCGCGGAGTGGGGAGAGGGCCTGCTGAACCTGCTCACCCGGTGGCGACCCCTCCTGAGCGACCAGGCATGGGCCCACACCCAAAAAACCCTGACCTGACCTGACCGGACCTGACTCGGTAGGGCCGGGCGTCCGCATCGACCCGAGTCGACCCGTCATGCAGGGCTACCGCCATCGTGTGCGCTCCCGCCGCAGAGCGGCTCGTGCCGTGGGTCGGTAATGTCGGAAGTGATCGCCGCTCGCCTTCCGCTCCGGTTCGCGAGCCGGGGCTGTCGAGCGGAGGGAGGCGGGCCGCCGTGACCGTGATCTCCCTGAAGTCCGCCGCGGTGCGGGAAGGCGTCACCCTGCCCTACGCCGAGGCGGGCTACCCCAGCGGCACGCCGGTGGTCTTCGTGCACGGACTCGCCGACTCCTGGTGGTCCTTCGAACCCCTGCTGCAGCGCCTGCCGGGGTCCCTGCACGGTTACGCGCCCACCCAGCGCGGCCACGGCGACGCCGACCGTCCCCCGGACGGCTACACACCCGAGGACTTCGCCGCCGATCTGGTGGCCTTCCTCGACGCGGCGAAGATCGACCGGTGTCTTCTCGTCGGGTGCTCGACCGGCGGGGTCGCCGCGCGGATCGTCGCGGGCAGCCATCCCGACCGGATCTCGGGGCTGGTCCTGGTCGGTGTCCCCGCCACCCTCGCGGACAAGCCCGCGGTGGCCGAACTGGACGAGCTCGTGCAGGGCCTGTCCGACCCGGTGCCCCGCGCGGTCGTGGAGGGCCTCATGACGGGCATCGCGGGCCGCCCCATCGCCCCGGGCCTCCTCAAGACCATGGCCGACGAGCGGCTCAAGGTCCCCGCCCGCGTCTGGCAGCAGACCCTGCGCGGGCTGCTCGACGCCGATCTCCGCGCGACCCTGGCCGGCATCCTGGTGCCGACCCTCGTCATCCGGGGCGACCAGGACGATCTCCTCCCCCGCAACGACCAGCAGGCCATCCTGGACGCCGTCCACGGCGCCCGCCTGCTCACCTACGAGGGCGCGGGCCACGCCGTCCACTGGGAACAGCCGGAACGCGTCGTCGCCGACATCGCCGCGTTCGCCGCCTCCCGGCGCTGGTGACAGCGTCGCTACTGGCGAGTAGGGTCGGGGCTCGACGAATGGAGTCCCCATGGCCCGCACGTTCACCGTGTCCCGCAGCATCCTGATCGAGGCCGCCGCGACGACCGTGTACGAACAGGTCAGCCGCCCCGCCCAAATGGGGCGGTGGAGCCCCGAGAACCTCGGTGCGACCCTCACCGGCCAGGACGAGTCCGCCCCCGTCGGCCTCGTCTTCAACGGCCACAACAAGCGCGGGCCGTTCCGCTGGACCACGCGCTGCACCGTGACCGCCTCCGATCCCGGCCGCCGCTTCGCCTTCCGCGTGCACGCGATCGGGCTGCGCCGTCCCCGCCTGTCCGCCCCCATCGCCTCGTGGGAGTACCGCCTGGAGAAGTCGGGCACCGGCACCAAGGTGACGGAGACCTGGACGGACGACCGCCGATCGTGGCCCGCCTTCGTGGCCAACGCCTTCGACCGGATCGCCACCGGCGGCAAGACCTTCGCCGCGTTCCAGGTCCGCAACATCGACACCACCTTGCGCAACCTCAAGCGCGAACTGGAGACCCCGACCTCCGCCTGACCGCGGCGCGAGCCTCCCGCGAGGGGGATCCGACGCACGGCACCCAGGATGGGGACCGTCGTGCGAGAGGAAGGGTCTCCCATGCCTGACACAGCGCAGTTGTGGATGCGGCAGGAGTCCCGTCCCGGGGAGTGCCGCGCGCCGATCGTCCCCGAGGACGCCGCGCGGCTGGTGCGCAGCGGCATCCGGGTGACGGTGGAGGAATCCCCGCAGCGCGTCTTCCCCCTGGCCCGGTACGCGGACGCGGGGTGCAGGATCGTGGCCGGCGGCAGTTGGGAGGGCGCCCCGCGCGACGCCTTCGTCATCGGACTGAAGGAACTCCCGCCGCGGCCGATCCGCTTACGGCACCGGCACATCTACTTCGGCCACGCGTACAAGGGCCAGCACGGCGCTGAGGCGCTGCTGGCACGGTTCTCCGCCGGGGGCGGGACGCTGCTGGACCTGGAGTACCTCGTCGACGGCAACGGCCGCCGGCTCGCCGCGTTCGGGTACTGGGCCGGCTACGTCGGCGCCGCCCTCGCCGTGCTCCACGCGACCGGACGGCTGGACCGGCCGCTCGTCCCGCTCACCCGGCAGGCGTTGGACACCGCGCTGCACGCCACGACGGCCCACCGCGGGCCGGGCGAGGCTGCGCCGCGCGCTGTGGTGATCGGCGCGCTGGGCCGCTGCGGCCAGGGCGCCTGCGACGCGCTGGAGGCGGCCGGGCTGCCGCCGACGCGGTGGGACCTGGCCGAGACCGCCGACCTCGACCGTGCGGCGCTGCTCGCGCACGACCTGCTGGTCAACACGGTCCTGACCACAAGGCCGTTGCCGCCCTTCCTGACCTCCGCCGACCTGGGCACGCCCGGTCCTGACCGCCGGCTGTCGACCATCTGCGACGTCACCTGCGACGTCACCTCGGAGTGCAACCTCCTGCCGGTCTACGACGAGATCACCGACTGGGACCGGCCGGTCCGCCGGCTGCGCGACGGCAACCCTCCGGTCGACCTGATCGCCATCGACAACCTGCCCTCGCTGCTGCCGGAAGAGGCCAGCCGCGCGTTCTCGGCCGACCTGCTGCCGCAGTTGCTGCGCCTGATGTCGCAGGGCGACGCCGCCCCGGCGTGGGCCCGTTGCCGGGACAGCTTCGCCGCGGCGGTCCGTACGGCATCCAAGGAGACCGAACATGCGCGATGAGACGACCGGCGGCCCGGCCACCTCGGCGGCGCCCGCGAGCGGCACTGTGCACTGGATCGGCACCGGCCTGTCGACCGGCGCCGCCGGGCTCGGCCTGCTGTGCGACCGGGCCGAACGGGTGCTGCTGTGGGGCCGCACCGCGGAGCGCGCCGCCGGGCTGCTGGCGCGGTTGGAGCTGACCGGCCGGGCCGGTGTCCGGGCGCTGGAGGACGGGGCGCTCGCCGCCGAAGTGCGCGCGGGGGACGTCGTGGTGTCCATGCTGCCCGCCACCGAACACGCCGGTCTGCTGCGCCTGTGCGTCGACCGGGGCGCCCACTTCGCCTGCACCAGCTACGTGTCGGAGCCCGTCGCGGAGCTGGCCGCCGATGCCGCGCACGCGGGTGCCGTCGTGCTGACCGAGGCGGGCCTGGACCCCGGCATCGACCACCTCCTGGCCCACCGGCTCGTCCAGCGCGCCAGGGACGCCGTCGGGGACCGTGCCGGCTCGGTCCGCTTCACGTCGTTCTGCGGCGGCCTGCCCGCGGAGCCCAACGACTTCCGCTACCGCTTCAGCTGGGCGCCCTACGGCGTCCTCGCCGCCCTGAACGCGCCCTCGCGGTACATCGACGACGGCGCGGAACGCTCCAGCGCCCACCCCTGGGAGGCGACGCGGCCGCACCACCTCGGCGGTGAGCAGTTCGAGGTCTACCCCAACCGCGACAGCCTGCCGTTCGTCGCGCAGTACGGGATACCGGACGGCTGGCACCTGACCTCCTTCGTACGGGGCACCTTGCGCAACGCGGGGTGGAGCACGGCCTGGAAGCCGGTCTTCGAGACCGTGCGCACCGGCGACGAGGCCAGGATCCGCGCCCTGGCCCAGGAGTTGGCCGAGCGCTACCCGACGACCGAAGCCGACCGGGACCGCGTCGTGCTCTCCGTCGCGCTGGACGTACGGCGCGCGGACGGAGCGTCCTGGCAGGGCGCGTACGTGCTGGACCTGACCGGCGACGGCACCCACAGCGCGATGGCCCGCTGCGTGTCCCTGCCGCTCGCCTTCGGTGTCACCCGCATCCTGGACGGGGCTCTGCCCGCAGGCCTCAACCGCGCGGCGGAGGGCCCCGAGGAGGCCGGCCGCTGGCTGAGGTTCCTGGACGACAACGGCGTGCGCTCCACGTTCCACGAAGCGGCCGGCACCGGTCGCGCCGAACCGGCATGAGCCAGGGCCCACCGCGCGGAGGGGATCTGCTGAGGCTGTGCGCCCTCGCCCCGTACCTGGGGGCGGACGACGTGCGGCGCGGTGTGAGCCGCGTCCTGACCGGCGACGACCCGCGGCCCGGGCCCTGGCCCTGGCCGGAGGGGCGGCACGGCCAGATACTGCGGCACGCGGGGGTTACCGCCGAGGTGGCCGGCGCCTGGGACGGGCCGCAGCTGTGGCTGCGCTGCGCGCACGACTCGCCGCACGCCTCCCGGGCCGGGGAGCTGCTCGCGGACATCGCCGCGGCGGCCGAGGAGAAGGCAGGCCACCCGCGCCCCGCCGCCCATGACGACCGGCCCGCCCGCGAAGGGGCTCCGGCGGGTCGGACCGCGCACGGCTACCGGGCCTGGCGGGCGATGATGCTCCGCTGGGAGGTCCCGGTCACCGAACTGGCGGAGATCGCCACCCCCGGGCGTCTCGACCCCGTTCTCCGGACGCCAGACCCCACCCGCGACAACCGCCAACCGGTGCACCCGGAGGCCCGGTTGGCCTTCGTCTTCGATCACACCGCGCCGCGGCAGCCGCCCCCGGGATGGCTGCTGCGGTCCTGGTTCTTCCCGGCCGCCGGCACCTTCCACTGCTCGCAGGAGCCGCCCCCGTCGGGCCGGCTGCGGGTGCGGACGCCCTGCACCGCGGACCGCCCGCGGGCGGCGGCGCTGCTGTCGGCCTGGCGGGCGGTGACCGGCGAGCTGGCCGCCCGCCCGGACCTGCCGCCCGATGCCCTGCACATCCCGCCCCGCGCCGTCGTCCTCGCCGCCCGGGACGTCACCCCGAGGACGTGACCTCCGGGCGGGTGCGGGCGCCGCCCGCACCGGGCGCCTCGACGGCCGCGGGGGTGCGCGTGGCCCGGACGGGCTCGGTGATCTCGATGAAGCCGCCCTGCGGGGTCTTGACGATCCGCCCGGTCTCGCGCCCGTGGACGGCCTCGTGGCTCGCCCGCTCCAGCAGTCCGAGGCAGAGCCAGCGGGTGAGGACGAACGCCAGCACCGGTCCGGCCACCACCGCCGCCCGGAAGAAGTCGGTGACGTCGTTGACCGACAGGTGGAAGCGGACGGCGATCTGGTCGTTGGCGGCCGCGGCCCACAGCAGCCCGTAGAACGCCAGGGCGCCGGCACCGACCCCCGTACGGGTCGCCGCGTCGCGGGGGCGGTCCAGCTCGTCGTGCAGTTCCGTGTCAGCGGTCAGCCGGCGTTCGATCAGCGGGTACGCCGCCAGGAACGTGAAGAACGCACCGGGGATGACCAGCGCGGGCACCAGCACCGCGACGGCGAGCGTGCGGCCCGCCACCTCGAACTCCCAGCCCGGCATGAGCCGTACCGCACCGTCCAGGAACCCCATGTACCAGTCGGGAACCGCCCCGGCCGTGATCTCTCCGGGCCGGTAGGGCCCCAGCAGCCAGACCGGGTTGATCTGGGCGAGCGCCCCGAGCAGCACCAGCACCCCGCAGGTACCGAAGAACAGCGCCGGCCCGGCGGTCGCCGGGAGCGCCCGCAGCCAGTGCGGGTGGCGGGGAGCCGACGGCAGCCGGGGGCGGCCGTGCCGCCGCACGAGCCGGTGCCGCAGGACGAACAGGCCGACGATCGCGACAGGCAGTACGACCGTGTGCAGCCAGTAGAAGCGCGGCACGATCGCGTCGCCCGGGAAGTCGCCGTCGAACAGCCAGAACGTCAGGCGTGTTCCGACCAGCGGGATCGACTGGAGCACGCCCTGGATGAGCCCGAGGCTGCCGCCCGACAGCATGTCGTCCGGCAGGATCGTGCCGGTCAGCCCGGTCGCCATGCCCAGCACCAGCAGCACGACCCAGATCAGCCACAGCGGCAGGCGGGGCCTGCGGAAAGCGCCGGTGAAGAACATCCGGACCAGCTTCAGACAGATCGCGGCGACGAAGATCAGCGTCGCCCAGTGGTGCACCTGCCGCAGCAGCAGGCCGCCGCGCACTTCGAGGCTGAGGCGGACGGTCGAGGCGTAGGCCCCGCTGACGAGCACGCCCTTGAGCGGGCGGTAGGGGCCGTCGTAGGCGCTGCGCGCCATGTCCGGCCGGTAGAACACGGCCAGCAGGATGCCCGAGACGACCAGGACGACGAACGTGTAGGCGGCGATCTGCCCGAACAGCGTCGACCAGGGGTCCGCCGGCGCGCGCCGCGACCACCGCCGCGCGAGCCTGTCCGGGGAGAGTGCCGCGAGCAACCTCTTCATGTGTGTCCTCCAACCGGGGGTCCGGCGTGCAGCTGAGCTGGTGGCTCTGCTGCTAGGACACCGGGCGGCGGAGGAATGTGACACGCGAACGGTGGAGAGGTTCCCGGTGCTACGGCCGGGTCCCGGCATCTGTCACCGGACGTCCCTTGTGCGGCGGTTCGTTCATGATCTGGAACACACCGTGGACCTTTGTGCGAACACGGTCTGACAGGGCACCGGGCTGCGGGGAGGATCAGGCGTTATGAGCAACTCTGAGACGGCCGCGCAGCAGCCCATCTACGAACGCCTGGTGCGCGAGCGGGGGGACGTGCCGGCAGAGGCACGCCAGGCGGCCCAGCAGGTACAGCGCCGGGCCAACGAGGCCTTGGACTGGAGCGATGTGCGGGCCTCGCACAAGAAACGGGAGGAAGGCTTCTTCTCCGCCTTCGACTGAACGGGATGGCGGCGCGGCGGTGGGGGCGCGGCGCCGGTCGAGACCGCGTACGCCAGCTCGTGCCAGTACGCCGTCGGCAG
>NZ_JBEYJD010000037.1:90437-93027 GCF_040636125.1 Streptomyces sp. NPDC006733
CTGTATCATGCCTGCCCTCCCTCGCCCGGGGGGGGGGGGGGGGGGGGGGGGGCGGCGCGCCCCCCCCCCCCCCCCACCGCTGCGTGTGCCGAGGGTCAGTCCGGCGGTTCCACCGCCTGCGGGGAGTCGGCCTGGCGGCCGGTGTCGGCCTCCGGCGCCGCCTCCGGGGCGTCGTCGCGCGACCGCTCGCCGTCGGCGGGGTCCGCCGCCTGCTGGGTCGGCAGCTCGCGGGGCACACTCTCGCCTTCGCCAGGTGTCTCGGTGCGGCGTTCATCCATGAAGAAGTCCTCTCGGTGGGGTCACGGCGTGGGCGTGACGGGGTGGAGCGGGGTGCGCAGGGCCGTGCGGTCGTTGCGCCAGGCGTCCAGGAGGAGGGCGCCGAGGCGGTCCTCCAGGAAGTTGGTGCTCTCGATACCGAAGGCGATGTCGGCTTCGAGGTGCGGTTCGTCGGCCAGCAGACCGCCGATGACCTCCCGCCGGACCACCTGCTCGTGGACGGCGTCGGCCTCGACGTGCTCGTCGTAGAAGCGCTCCGCCGCCGGCCCCGCTCCTGTGCGGCGCATCGCCTGCGCCAGCCGGCGCGAGCCCGGCGAGGAGGTCACCTCGACGGCGGCGAAGTGGCCCACCAGCGCGCCGCGCAGGCCGCGGTGCAGGCCGAACAGCGACATCTGGTTGACCGTCGCGAGGACCGCCGCGGGGGCCGCGTCGAGGTAGTGGCCGTACCCGGTGTCCAGGCCGAGGTCCTGCATGAGGTCGGCGTACAGGCGCGCGTGCACGTTCAAGGCACGGCCGGCGCCGAACTCGTCGAACTCGATCGCGGCCATCGCGGCCTTGGCCCGGCCGTACAGCCGCGGCAGCACCCACGCGTGCGGGTCGGCCTCCTTGAGGTGGTACAGGGACCGCAGCGCCGCGTACTCGCGCACCTGCTCCAGCGAGCCGTTGCGCTGCAGGTGGTGGCTGACCCCGGCATCCTCGTCGTCCGCGACCACCGGTTCGACCAGCAGACCCGCCAGCGCCTCGTCCGCGCTGGTCACGGGAGCGGAGTCGGAGCGCAGGGCGTCGAGGAAACGCCGCTCCAGAGCGCCGCGCAGCCGCAGGAGTTCCGGGTCCCACTCCCGGTCGTCGTCCACGTCCGCGAAGCCCTGGTAGTGGAGTTCGTACAGCACGTACAGGGCCAGCTGGAGATCGTCGCCGTACGGCTCCGCCTCCGGCACGCTCGCGAAGCAGGACAGCTCGGAGCGGCCCGAGGCCAGTGCGGAGATGACCTCCCCGGACAGCACGCCCCGTGCCGCCGGCAGGGCGGGGCGCACACTGCGCGGCTCGCGGTAGACCGTGGTTGTCGTCGTCATCGTCATCGGTTGACCTCGTCGGCGGAGGCGGTGGACGCCCCCGCCGCACCCTTCTTCTCGTCCGGCTTCGTACGGCGCCGGTGGCTGGTGTCGCACCACGGATAGGTCCGGCTGCGCCGACAGGTGCAGATCGCGGCGACGAAACGGTCCGACGTCGCGACGCTCCCGTCCTCCGCGACGACCTCCACCGGGCCCTCCACCAGCAACGGGCCCTCGGGGTCGACCGTGATGCGGCGTGCTCGCTCAGGCGTGTTCGGCACGGATGATCACCAACTCCTCGCGGTCCTCGCCGACGCCCAGCAGACCGCGTTCGCGCAACCACGGCAACCGGGACCGCAGGACCGGCCCGAAGGGCACGAGCGCGCGCTCGTGGACGGTCGCGCGCATGCCCGCGCGCTCCAGTCGCCGCAGCGTCTCCCCGGCATCGCACAGACCCGAGTGCACCAGCAGCAACGCGCCCTGCGGGCGGACCACCCGGGGGGCCACGTCGCAGATCCGGTCGACCAGGGCCCGGCCGTCGTGGCCCGCGTCCCAGGCGCGCGCCGGTCCGTGCCGGGGCACCGCGGCGTCCGGGGCCGGCACGTAGGGCGGATTGCTGAGCACCAGGTCGTAGGAGCGGTGGGAGACGGCCGTGGTCAGGTCGCCGCGCCGCACCGTCACCCGCTGACGGCTCAGGAAGGCGTTCAGCCGGGCGGTCAGCACCGCCCGGCGGGCGATGTCGACAGCCGTGACGCGGCCGCCCAGCTGCGCCGCCCGTACCGCCAGGGCCCCGCTGCCGGTGCCCAGGTCCAGGACATCGGCGCCCGGCCGGATCCGCTCCCGGTCCAGGGCCGCCATCAGGAACCGCGTGTCGTGCTGAGGGACGTACACGCCCGGCAGAGTCACCATCCGCGCCGTGGGTCCCGGCGCCAGCAACGGCAGGTCGACGGTCATGAATATCCTCCGCTCAGGAACAACCACGAGAGCGAACCGAACTCGTAGCCAACTCTCCGCGCACTCACCGACAACCGCCACGGGAGGCGTGACACTCCGTGACGGGTCGCTGCAACTGTGCTACGCGGGGCCTCGTGGCCTCCGTGTTGCTCGACTGCCCCATACGCCACAAAGCACACACATGACCTGGTAGAACGCCGCACCCTTCGGTGCACAGGAGCCGCCGCTCCCGGCTCCGGCGCACGCGACGGCGGCCCACCGGACGTATCCGGTGGGCCGCCGTCGTGACGCTGTGCGGTCTGTCAGCC
>NZ_JBEYJD010000038.1:0-91777 GCF_040636125.1 Streptomyces sp. NPDC006733
CCCCCGTCGAAGCCCTCATGCCCCTGCGCCTGGCCCGCTACGGCATCCCCCTCGCCGAAACCGCCCCCCTCGGCCTCGCCGCCGCCGGCATCACCGCCCCCGTCGTGGCGGCCGTCACCGCCGGCACCGCCGAACCGGACGGCGCCGGCGCGGTCGCGGACGCCGAGCAGGGCGGGGCGACGCGCCACGAGCAGTCCGCCGCCCCGGACGGCGTCGACGGCCGGGCCCACCCGGGGCAGCCCACCGCCGACGAGGGGTACGAGAACCTCTGGTTCACCCCCGTCCCGGTGCTGCCCGCGGACGAGCCGGACGCCTCGTACCCGGTGCCGGACGAGGCGCCGGCGCCCGAGCCGGAACCCGTGGCCGTGCGCGAGCAGCCGGCCCCCGCGTCCACGGGTGCGGCCACGCGCCTCGACACCCTCTACGCGGCCTTCGTCGAACTGACCGACGCCCTGGGCCAGTACCCGACCTTCGACGATCTCGCGAAGATCCTCTTCGTCAAGTACAACGTGACCGGCCGCAGCGGCCAGGCGCTGAGCCCCGACAGCCTGCGCCGCTACGCCGGCCAACTGCGGGAGCGGTACGAGGCGGAGCGGTCGGGAGCGGGAACCGGCGCCGAGGTCTGAGCCGAGGGGCCGGCGGAGGTTTGAACGGGCGCCTTCCCCCACAGGAGTGACCGTTGCGGGAAGTCGCCCTTTCCGGCCATCCCGGGTGGGACAATCCCGTCAGGGTGGTTCGGCATGGTCCGGGACCATTTCGTCGCTTTGACAGGCTCGCCCCACGTGCCGCCGGCTGCCCTGCGCAGCCGGCAGGGCAAGGGAGGTGGCGGCGCTGGCGATCACCATTCTGGAGTGGCTCGGCCTGTGGGTCGGCGTCAGTCTCGCCGCGGGCCTGGTGATCGCCGTGGCCGGATACCGGCGCAACACCCTGCGCCGCCGCGCGCAGGAGACCCGCCGGACCAACCCGCCGGACGAGAAGCCCGAAGCCTGATGGACAACCGCTGACACGCTGTCGCGACGGGGGTCCGTGCGCGACACTGGATCCATGACGCCCGAGCAGCAGCGTGTTCTGGACACGATCGCGTTCCGGCTGGCCGCCCGCCTGGGCATCGACCGGGCCGAGGCCCGGATCGCGGTCGAGGACGCGGCCGAGCGGCGCGGTCCCCATCTCGCCGAGGTCGACGCGGAGTTCCGCGCCGTGGCCGCGGAACTGGCCGCCGCCGGTCAGCCCGCCGCCCGCTTCGCCGCGGCGCTGCACCGCGCCGCCCGGCGCAGTGTGCGCGACGCGGTCCGCGAGCGGGAGCGCGGCAGGCGCTTCGTCGCCCGCCATCCGGACCTGGTCGACCTCGACCACCGCCTCAACGGCCTGTACGAGCGCCCGACGGCCTGACGGCGCGGGTCGCGGCCCCCGGCGTTACGCGGGGGGCTGGGTCAGGACGGTCAGCAGCCGGCCGAGCGAGCGCTCGAAGACCGTGTCGGCGTCCGGCGGTGGGCCGCTGCCGGCGAGCGCCCGGGTCAGCCGCGGGTACCGGCCGCTGAGCGCCACGCCCTGCAGGTAGGCGGCCACTTCGGTGTGCCACTGCGCCCCGCTCGCGCCCTCGCCGCCCCCGGCCCGCGCGGTGGCGTGCTCCCACTCGGCGAACTGGCTGACGAAGCCGTTGAGCAGTGTGAACGCCTCCATCATCGCGGGACCGTCCAGCCCCGTGGGCTCCATCGCCCCGAGGAAGTACTCCATGCAGCGCAACGCGTTCGGGCCCAGGGACGGCCGGGAGACCAGCAGGCCCGACACCCAGTGGTGGCGCCGCATCGCGGCCCGCATCTGGTGGCCCAGCAGGGTCAGGTCGGCCCGGGGGTCGCCGCCGGGCTCGTCGGGGAGCACGAACTCGCCCACGACGGCGTCCAGCATCAGGTCGAACAGGTGCTCCTTCTTGGGCACGTAGTTGTACAGCGACATCGTCCCGGCCCCGAGCGCGGCGGCGACCCGCCGCATGGAGACCGCGTCGAGCCCGCCCGCGTCGGCGATCTCGATGGCGGCGGCGGCGATCGCCGCGCGGCTGTGCGCCGGGCGCGGTCCGCGGCCGGCGCGCTCGGGGCGCAGCCAGATCACTTCAGGGGCTCGGGCGGAGACGGCTCCGCGGCCGGAGTCGGCCGGGCCGGACGGGGATGCGCTGGACGGCATGGATGATCACCTCGCCCCCATCTTAGTTACGTACGACGTACGTAGTATGCTGGCGCCGTTCGCTCGTCTACGTACGACGTACCTAGTAAAGGTGAGGTGCCCCATGCCCATGCGCGACACGGCCCGCGGAACTCCGGCGATAGCCGTCGAAGGCCTCCACAAGCGCTTCGGCGCCACGCACGCGCTGCGCGGCCTGGACCTGACGGTTCCCGTCGGCACGGTGTGCGGACTGCTCGGCCCGAACGGCGCCGGCAAGACCACGGCCGTGCGCGTCCTCGCCACGCTGGTGGCGCCCGACGCCGGGCACGCCCGGGTCGCGGGCTTCGACGTGGTGCGGGAGGCGGACGCCGTCCGGCGCCGGATCGGCCTGGCCGGGCAGCACGCGGCCGTCGAGGAGGGCATCACCGGCCGGGACAACCTGTACCTGCTCGGACGCCTGCACCACCTCGGCTCGGCCGCCGCCCGGCGGCGCGCCGACGAACTGCTGGAGCGCTTCGACCTGGCCGAGGCCGCGCACCGGCTCGTGCGCACCTACTCCGGAGGCATGCGCAGGCGCCTGGACCTGGTCGCCAGCCTCATCACCCAGCCGCCCGTGCTCTTCCTGGACGAGCCCACCACCGGCCTCGACCCGCGGAGCCGGGGCGACATCTGGGACACCGTGCGGGAGTTGGCGGCGACCGGGACCACGGTCCTGCTCACCACCCAGTATCTGGACGAGGCCGACCGGCTCGCCGACGACATCGCCGTGATGGACCGGGGGCAGGTGATCGCCTCGGGCCCGCCGGAGCGGCTCAAGGCGTCCATCGGTATCAGGGTCGAGGTCGCGGTACGGGACGCGGCGCACCTCGGCACCGCGGCCGGGGTCCTGGCCCGGCTGACCGGCGGCGAGCCCGCCGCCGACCCGGTCGCACGGCGGCTCGGCGTCGTCACCGCGCCCGGCCGGACCGTGTCCCTGCCGCACCTGGTGCGGGAACTGGACGCGGCCGGCGTCGTCGCCCTGGACGCGTCACTGCGGCCGCCCTCCCTCGACGACGTCTTCCTGGCCCTGACCGGGGACGGCGCCGCCGCCCGCACCGCGACCACCTCCGGAGAGGCCGTCCGATGACCACCGCCACCCTGCCGCCGACCGTCGCCCCCGCCACCGCGCGCCCCGGACCGCTGCGCCGCGCGGCCTGCGACGCGACCACCCTGGCGCTGCGCGTCCTGCTGTACTACCGGCACTCGCCCGGTCTGATCCTGGCCTCGCTGATCGTGCCCGCCGTCATGGTGGTGGTGTTCGGCTACGTCTTCGGCAGCGCCATGACGGTGCCCGGCGGCGGCGACTACCGGGAGTTCCTGGTGCCCGGGCTGTTCGCCATGGTGGCGGTCAACGGCATCATGCCGACGATGATCGGTGCGGCCCGGGACATCGGCCGGGGCGTCACCGACCGGCTGCGCTCGCTGTCCGTCTCGCGCCCGGCGGTGCTGCTGGGGCAGGTCGTCGCCGACCTGGTGGTCGGGGTGGTCGTCCTGCTGGTGCTGGCCGCGATCGGCCTGGCCGTCGGCTGGCGGATCCGCGGTGGCGCAGCCGACGCGCTCACCGCCTTCGCCCTGCTGGTGCTCTTCCGCTTCACCATGACCTGGATGGGCATCTACCTCGGCCTCGCCGTGGCCAAGGAGGACGTCGCCGCGCAGGTGGGGGTCCTCGTGCTGCCCGTGGCGATGATCACCAACGCCTTCGTGCCCACCGGCGGCATGCCCGGCTGGCTGCGCACGATCGCGGAGTGGAACCCGATGAGCGCCGTCGTCACCGCCTGCCGGGACCTGTTCGGCAATCCCGGCGCCCTGGCCGCGGACGCCCCCTGGCCGCTGGAGCACCCCGTCGCCGCCACCCTCGGCTGGTCGGCGCTCCTGCTGCTGGTCTTCGTTCCGCTGGCGGTCCGGAAGTTCAGCCGGCACGGCCGTTAGCCCGCGCCCGTCGATTCCCGCCGCGCCACCGCGTGGCCGAGGTCGGTGCGGCGGTAGCGGATCTCGTGGCGGTGGCGCTCGCCGACGACGAAGCCCGCGTCGCGCAGGATCGAGAGGTGCTCCGAGACCGTGCCGCCCGCCAGGGCGTGGCGGTGGGCGAGCGCGGAGGTCGAGGCCGGTTCGGTCAGGCCGGTCAGCAGCGCGGCCCGGGTGCGGCCGATCAGCCGGGCGAGCGCGGCGTCCCCGGTGCCGCGCGGGGGCTGCCACAGGGTGCCCAGGCCGCGTACCGGGTAGACGGCGGTGGGCTGCCAGGGCGGGTCCACGACGATGACCACCTCGTCCCACTTGAACGCGCTGGGCACCAGCACCAGGCCCTCACCGCGCAGCTCGCGCCGGTCGTCGTCGCCGAACTCCCGCGTCAGGACGTTGTCGTGCCACCGCAGCATCGGGTGGAGCTCGGCGAACAGCCGGTCGAGACCGCCCTCGGCCAGCCGCCGGGACTGGAAGCCGACGTCGGCGTCGAGCAGGTCGCGCACCCGCGGCCAGACCGGTTCGACCAGGGCGTGCCAGGCCTCGCGGACCCGCCGCGTCAGCAGGTCCAGGACGCCGGCCGGCTCGCCGAGCAGCAGCCGTCCGGTCTCGCTGTCCGCCGCTCCGGGGCTCTCCCGCAGTGAGCGGGCGATCTCGGCGCGGACCTGCGCCGGCGGGGTCGCCGCGATGCGGGCGAGGTCCTCGTCGAAGGTGGCGAGCGGCCCGGTGGGCGGCGGGGACAGGAAGTCGGGGGTGTACCCGCGCCGGGGCTGCAGCAGGGTGATCGGCCGCAGGTCGAGCCCGGCGAGCGCGGGGCGGACCGAGTCCAGCCACCGCCGGTGGTGGCCGGGACCCTGCTCGCCGGTGGCGACGCGGATCGCGGCGAGCGTCTCCAGCGCGGGGGAGACCGCGAACCGGCAGCGCCGCAGGTCGGCGGGGCTGAACCGCAGAGTGACGGCGATGGTGTGCTCCCCGCGGGGTCGGGTGGGCCGGCGAGTGATTCGGTCCCGGCCGAATGACTGGTGGGGAGCGTAGCAAGGCTCGCAGGATGATCCCCGAGAGCGGCGCCGCCGTCCGGCGGGCCACGGTGAGGGGAGCACGACATGAACGACGCGGCGACCGACGCGACCGATACGACCGACGCCGGGTGGGAGGAGCGGAGCGCGGAGCTGTGGGCCGCCATCGACACCTACGGCGAGGACGACTTCCGCGCCCGGATCGGGAAGCTCGCCGCCGAGCTGCCGCCGGACCATCCGGCCGGGCTGTTCGAACGGGCCGCCGCGTTCGACTCGACCGGCCGCTCCGACCTCGCGGTCCCGCTCTACCGCCAGGCCCTCGACCGCGGGCTCGCGGGCGAGCGCCGCCGCCGGGCGGTGATCCAGCTGGCCAGCTCGCTGCGCAACCTCGGCCGCGCGCCGGAGGGCGTCGCCCTGCTGACCGCCGAACGCGACGCCGGCTCCGACCACCTGAACGACGCCGTCACCGTCTTCCTCGCCCTCGCCCTGGCGGACACCGGCCGCGAACGCGAGGCGCTGTCGCTCGCGCTGACGGCGCTGGCCGGCCACCTGCCCCGCTACCAGCGCTCGGCGGCCAACTACGCCCGACTGCTGGTGGAACCCAATCCCACCGGTTGACGGCCCGCGGCGCGGGAGCCGTTCGCGCGGTGGTGGCATGATGGCGGGCTTCGCGAGCGAGAGGGGGCGCCACGGTGCGCATTCTGTTCACCTTCGTCGGAGGAAACGGCCACTTCGAACCACTGGTCCCGATCGCGGCCGCCGCGCGGGCCGCGGGCCACACCGTCGCGTTCACCTGCGGCCCCGGCATGGTGCGGACGGTGGCGGCGGCGGGCTTCGACGTCCTGGGGGCGGACGGCGACGACCGGCCCGCGGAGCGGCGCCCGCTGCTCGCGGTCAGCGCCGAGCGCGAGGACCGCACGCTGCGCGAGGCCTTCGCCGGCCACATGGCCCGCGAGCGCGCCGCGAGCGGGCTCGAGCTGTTCGCCGCGTGGCGCCCCGACCTCGTGGTGGTCGAGGAGATGGACTTCGGCAGCGTGGTCGCGGCCGAGCGCAGCGCGCTGCCGTACGCACGGGTGCTCGTCATCGCCGACGGCTCCTTCGTACGGCACCACGTGATCGCGGAGCCGCTGGCCGCGCTGCGCGCCGCCCACAACCTGCCCGCCGATCCCGGCCTCGGCATGCTCGACCGCCACCTCGTCCTGGCGCCCTTCCCGCCCGGCTTCCGCCACCCGGACTTCCCGCTGCCGCCCACCGGGCAGGCGCTGCGCCCGCGCGGCCTGGACCCGGTGCCGCCGGAGGCGGTGCCGCCGTGGATCGCCGAGCTGGGCGACGGGCCGACCGTCTACTTCACCCTGGGCACCGTGTTCAACGTGGAGTCCGGCGACCTGTTCGCGCGGGTGCTGGCGGGGCTGCGGGACCTGCCGGTCAACGTCGTCGTGACGGTCGGCAAGGACGTCGACCCCGCGGAGCTCGGACCGCAGCCCGCCCATGTGCGCATCGAGCGCTTCGTCCCGCAGGCGGCGCTCCTGCCGCACTGCGACGTGGTCGTCTCGCACGGCGGGTCCGGCAGCGTGATCGGCGCGCTGGCGTACGGTCTGCCGTCGGTGCTGATCCCGATGGGCGCCGACCAGCCCCAGAACGCGGCCCGTTGTGCCGCCCTCGGGGTCTCCCGGGTGCTCGACGCGGTGCGGGCCGCGCCGGACCACGTGCGCGAGGCGGTCGTCGAGGTGCTGGCGGACGCGTCCTACCGGCTGGCCGCCGAGCGCCTGCGGGACGAGATCGCCGCGCTGCCCGGTCCCGCCCACGCCGTCGCGCTCCTGGAGGGCCTGGTGGCGGACGCGTAGCCGCGGCCTTTTCGGGCCCCTGCCGAGCCGCGGCCGTTCGCCCGACCCGGCCTTAGGTGAACGTTTCTGCGTGTTGGTCATTTTGTCAGCTTTTGCCGTGTTTTAGCGTCGGGGGTGGCGTGGTTGGCGGGTGACGTGGACGGTGGAGGTTCGGGTGGCGTCGTGCGGTGGAGCCGGGTGCACGGGATGCGCGTGCGGGGTGGACGGCGGCACTGACGGCACCTGGTCCCGCTGGTGGCTGCCGGCCGCCTACTGGGTGGCCTCGCGGCTGGTGATGCTGGCCTTGCTGCGCACCGGGAACGGGGACATCGCCGCGGAGGTGCACCGGCTGTACGCGCGCTGGGCGGGGGAGCTGCGCGCGGGATCGTTCCCGGTCGGGGACGTCACCTGGCAGTACCCGCCGGGCGCCGGGCTGCTGATGCTCGCCCCCGCGCTGCTGCCCCTGGTGTCGTACCTGCAGGGTTTCGTCGTGCTGATGGTGCTGGCCGATGCCGTGGTGGTGCTGGCCCTGGCCCGCGCGGCGCGCGGCGGGCGCGGCAGCGCGGCCGGGGCCTGGCTGTGGGTGGTGGGCCTGCCCCTGCTGCTGGCACTGCCCTTCGCGCGGTTCGACGTGGCGGTGGCCGCGCTGGCCGTGCTCTCGCTGCTGGTGGTCAACCGGCGGCCCCGGCTGGGCGGCGCGCTCGCCGGGATCGCGGCGATGATCAAGGTGTGGCCGGCGCTGGTCGTGCTCGGCACCCCCCGCGGCCGCTCCACCCGCCAGGCCTGGAGCGCGGTCCTCGCGTCCGCGGCGGTGCTGCTGGCGCTGCTGGCGGTCGGCTTCCGCGGCACGTTCGGCTTCCTGTCCTCGCAGGGCAACCGGGGAGTGGAGGTCGAGTCGATGGGTGGCACCCTGCTGCACCTGGCCCGGCTCGGCGGCTGGCCGGGGCACGTCCGGGTGCACTACGGCTCGTTCGAGTTCCTCGGCCCGTACGTGTCCACCGTCGCCCGCGGCTCGCTGCTGCTGACCGCGGTGGCGTTCGGCTGGCTGCTGCTGTGGCGCTGGCGCGCCCGCGTCTGGAGCGAGGCCACCGTCTACGACGCGGCCCTGACGGCGGTGCTGCTGTTCACCGCCACCAGCCGCGTGATCAGCCCGCAGTACATGATCTGGCTGCTCGCCCTGGCGGCCGTGTGCCTGACGGTGCGCGGCACCACCCAGCGGCCGGTGGCGGTGCTGCTGCTGCTCGCCACCGCCGTCACCGCGGTGGACTTCCCGCTCTTCTTCGGCGCGGTGCTCAACAGCTCCTGGCAGGGCGTCGCCGTCCTGGTCGCGCGCAACGGCCTGCTCGCGGCGGCGACGGTGCTGTCGTGCGTCCGGCTGTGGCGGGCGGCGATCCCGTCGCGCCGGTCCGCCGCCGCGGACGGACACCGCGCGGGCCCGCGGCCGGTGGCCGTGGAGAGCGGGGCCGTCGGCGGTCGCTGACACCGCCCGGGCCCGACCCGGTCGCCGCCCGGCGGTTTAAGGTCGTGCCATGGCTGCAGACGAGGGGACCGTACGGGTCGACAGTTGGATCTGGTCCGTACGGCTGACGAAGACCCGGTCGATGGCCGCCGCGGCGTGCCGCGCCGGCCACGTCAAGGTCAACGGCGAGCGCGCGAAACCGGCCCAGACGGTGAAGGCCGGGGACGAGGTACGGCTGCGCGGGGAGGGCGCCGAGCGCGTCGTGGTCGTCTCGCGCATCGTGCGCAAGCGCGTCGGCGCGCCCGTCGCCGCGGAGTGCTTCGTCGACAACAGCCCGCCGCCGCCCGCGCGCGAGGACATCCTGGCGCTGGGCCGCCGCGACCGCGGCGCGGGCCGCCCGACCAAGCGCGACCGCCGCGAGATGGAGCGCCTGCGGGACATCGAGGCCTGACGCCGTCCGGGCCGCGGACCGCTTGCCGCCGGAGATCGGCGGACCTAGCGTGAGGGGTCCCGGCCGGGCCCTCGACGGCCCCGGCTGCCCGGATCAGGACGGTGGGCCCGCATGTTCTCCAAGTCGCAGACGGTCCGGCGCGGGCCGGACGGGGCCGGGCAGCCCGGCGCCGCCGGTTCCGCCGGGCAGATCCGCGTCCGTACGGCCGCGGGCCGGTGGGTGCTGGTGGCCTCCATCCTCGGGTCGGCACTGGCCGGGATCGACGCCACCGTCGTCAACATCGCCCTGCCGGCGATCGGCCGGGACTTCGGCGCCGGGTTCGGCACCCTGCAGTGGGCGGTGACCGCGTACACCGTCGCCCTGGCGTCGCTGATCCTGCTGGGCGGAGCGCTGGGCGACCGGTACGGCCGCCGCCGGGTCTTCAACGTCGGCGTCCTGTGGTTCGCCGCCGCGTCACTGCTGTGCGGGCTGGCGCCCTCGGCGGGCCTGCTGCTGGCCGCCAGAGCCCTGCAGGGCGTCGGGGGAGCGCTGCTGATGCCCGGCAGCCTGGCCATGATCCAGGCGTCCTTCCACCCGGAGGACCGGGCGCGGGCGATCGGCGCGTGGTCCGCCTTCGGCGGCGTCGCGACCGCGGTCGGCCCGTTCCTCGGCGGCTGGCTCGTCCAGGCGGCCTCCTGGCGCTGGGTCTTCCTCATCAACGCCCCGCTGGCCGTCGCCGTCGTCCTCGTCGCGCGGCGGCACGTCCCCGAGACCCGCGACCCGGCGGCGGCCGGGCGCATCGACGTGCTCGGCGCGGCCCTGAGCTGTATCGGCCTCGCGGGCATCACCTACGCGATCATCGCCGCCCCCGAGCACGGCGCCGGGTCGGCGACGGTGCTGGTCAGCGGCGTGCTGGGGGTGGCGGCGCTGGCGGGCTTCCTCGTCGCGGAGGCGCGGCAGGCGCACCCGATGCTGCCGCTGAGCATGTTCGCCGTACGGCAGTTCAGCGCCGCGAACGGGGTCACGTTCGCCGTCTACGCGGCCTTCGGCGGCGTGTTCTTCCTGCTCGCCGTGCAACTGCAGGTCGTCTCCGGCTTCGCGCCGCTGGCCGCCGGGACGGCGATGCTGCCGATCACGGTCATGATGCTGCTGCTCTCCGCGCGCTTCGGCCGGCTCTCGCAGCGCATCGGGCCGCGGCTGCCGATGACCGTCGGCCCGCTGATCTGCGCGGCCGCGATCCTGCTGATGTTCCGGATCGGGCCGGACGCCGACTACGTGCGGGACGTGCTGCCCGCCGTGGTCGTGCTGGGCTTCGGCCTGGCCGTGCTGGTCGCCCCGCTCACCGCCACGGTCCTGGACGCGGTCGGCGCCGAGCACGCCGGGGTGGCGTCGGGGGTCAACAACGCCGTGGCCCGCGCGGCCGGGCTCATCGCCGTCGCCGCGCTGCCGGCCGTCGCCGGCCTGTCGGGCCGCAGCTACGACGACCCGGTGGCGTTCTCGCACGGCTTCCACGTCTCACTGGTCATCGCCGCGGCGCTGCTGGCGGCGGGCGCCGCGCTGGCCGCCGCGACGATCCGCACCCCGCCGCAGGCCGGGGCGCCGGCCGCGCCCCGGGGCGAGGAGCCGCCCGCGCCGCGCATGCACTGCGCGGTGGACGGCCCGCCGCTGGCCGCCCGCGAGTGCGAGAACCGCTGACGGCGGCCGGCCGCGGTCAGCCCACCAGGCGCCGCATCGTGTAGATCGAGTACGTCCCCATCGCGCCCGTGGGATCCAGTTCCCTGACCTTGTCGACCATCCAGGCGGGTGCCATGCCCTGGGCGCTGTACTCGGCGTCGCCGCGCGCCTCCAGCAGCCAGCCCTCGCCGCCGAGGCGGTCGAGCCGGGCCAGGATCAGGGTGGGGGTCTGCAGCGTCGAGTCCTCCAGCGCGGCGATCTCCGCGCCCTGGCCGGTGACCACCAGCTCGAAGACCTTCTCGGCCCCCTGGGGCCCGTAGTACCCGATGTACAGAAAGCCGTACTGCCAACGCTCCACTGTGTGCCTCTCCAACGGTCGGACGACGGTGCGCTCACCGTCCCTGGGGACGCTTGCGCTCGTACATCCCCTGCCCCGCCAGAGCTCCCGCATAGATGACGAAGCCGATGCCTATCAGCCAGGACTGCACGATCAGGACGGTTCCGATCGGCCCGTAGGAGACCGCGCTGCCGGCGATCAGCGGAGCGAAGACGGCGATGGAGAAGAACCGGAGCCCGACCAGGCCGGCCACGGTCAGCAGGGCGCCGGGCAGCAGCAGCCGCGGCCCGACGCGGCCGCAGAGCAGGAAGTGCTGGCTCCACCAGAAGAACGCCACGCCCCCGCCGCCGGTCACCAGGATGCGCAGGAACGGCTGCAACGGGGTGCCCTCCAGGACGTGCTCCGCGTACTCGGCCGTCAGCAGGTAGCCGACCAGGACCGCCAGTGCCAGCGCCCGCCGCCAGGTGGCGTGCCAGGGTGCGGACGGCAGGTCCCAGATGCGCTCGTAGGCGGTCTGGATGGCGGCGATGAAGGAGAGCCCGAAGACGGCCACGGACGCCAGGCTGAGCGCGGTCGTCGTACTGAGCACCCGCGCGGGGGAGCTGAACAGGCTCTCCACGGCAGCCGCGGAGCTGCCCCGCACCCCGAGCGCGTCCCGGATCCACTGCACGAACCCCTGGCCGTTGTGGCCCAGGGCAGCCGCCACGACGATCAGCAGCGGGACCAGCGTCACCAGGCCCAGCGCGGCGAAGCTCATCGACCGCTGCATGAGTTCTATCTCGACGCCCCGCCGCCAGATCCGGCGCGCCACCCGCACGGGCCTCGGCCCCCGGACGGGCGGACCGCCGTCCGGGCCGGGGTGCACCGGGCGGGTCGCGGGGGTCGGCTCCGAGCCCATGCAGGACTGCTACCCCGTCTCCGCGCGGGTGCACGGAGCAACGGCCGTGCGGGGACGGGGAGTCGGCAGGGACCTCGACCCGAATGCAAAGAAAGTTACTTTCTTGCGTTAGTGATCTCCATTTTTGCGGACGCTGCTGTAGCTTCAGCGCTGTGACGAAACGACTTTCCTAAATAGCCGGGTTCGCGGGCGTCAGCGAGGCGACGGTCAGCCGGGTGTTCAACGGCCAAGCGCGGCCTGGTCCCGGTGCTGCGCACCCGGACCGCGGACGGTGTCTCGGAGGCGCACTACATCCGGATGCTGCTGGACCAGAACATCGGCGGCATCATCTTCGTCGGCGCCAGCTACGCGGACGCGGGCCCCGAGCACGGGCGGATGTTGAAGGAGCGGCGGATCCCCATCGTGCTGATCAACGCGGCGGAGGGGCGCGGCTGGTGCCGGCGGACACCCGCGTCTGGTTCGACGGCGGAGCGCCGGACTCCGCCGAATGACGTCCTGACGCAGGACACGGCGGGGCCGGGCGGCTGATCTGCGGCCGCGGCGGGCGTACGAGGGGGGACAGCCGGGTACGCGCAGCGCGTGGACGGGTCACCCGTTCGTCTTGGCCGCAGATCACGAAGGACGGTAGTAACGACATGGCGGAGTTCCTGACCGACATCGAAACCCTCCGGAGCCGGGCGCGCAAGGAGATGGAGAAGGGTCCGGTGACCGACGCGTACGGCGCGGACCTGGACCGGGTCCTGCAGGTGCTGAACGAGGCGCTGGCCACCGAGCTGGTGTGCGTGCTCCGCTACAAGCGGCACTACTACACGGCCAGCGGCCTGTACTCCGAGCCGGTCGCGGCCGAGTTCCTGGAGCACGCGGGCGAGGAGCAGGAGCACGCCGACAAGCTGGCGAAGCGCATCGTCCAGCTGGGCGGGGAGCCGGACTTCAACCCGGACACGCTCACCAAGCGGTCGCACGCCCAGTACGACGAGAGCCCCGGCCTGATCGACATGATCAAGGAGGACCTGGTGGCGGAGCGCGTCGCCATCGCCTCCTACACCGAGATCGCCAAGTGGCTCGGTGACGGCGACCCGACCACCCGCCGGGTGTTCGAGGACCTGCTGGCCCAGGAGGAGGAGCACGCGGACGACCTGCGCGGCCTGCTGGAGCGCATCCCCCAGGACCAGCAGGGAATCTGACCGGCCCGCACCACCGCCGCTCTCCCGGCCGTCCGCCACGGACCGGCCCGCACGCCGCCAGGGACTCCCGGCGCGGTGCGGGCCGGTCCGTCGCGCGTCAAGCGGACGCTCGGGTCCCCGTGGACCGCGGGAGTACCGTCCGGCCCCGGGCGTTTGCCGCCCGTTCGCGGGGGAAGCGGCTTCAGTACAGAGTTCTCCGGCCGGCCGGCGGCCCTTCGCCCCCGTGCGAAGCTGAACCGGCCGGAGACCTGCCACTCTTTCGAGGTGGGCGACGGCACGGTGCGGAGCACGGCGTATCGTCCGACCGCGAGCGCGGCCGGTGTTGAGCGAAGAAGCGCAGGAGGGCGGCCTCCCCCTGGAGGCCAGACATCGCGGAGATGGCCTATGGACGCTGTAGAACTCACCGACGAGGAACGCCGGATTCTCGCCGGCATGGAGATCAACTTCCGCCGTGAGGGCCGGCTCCTGCGCCGGCTGTCCAGTTGGGCCGCCACGGCCTTCCGGCGGGTGCGCAGAACCCCGGTGCGCTGGCTGGCGGCGCTGCTGGGCTGTCTGGCCGCCGGGTCACTGGTCCTGCTGATCGAAGCGGTGCGCGCCGACGCGCCGATCCTGATCTACACCTTCGTCGGCACGTGGACGGTGGCCCTGATCGCCCTGGGAGCGCTGACGCGCCGCGCCGCCGCCTCCGTGTCCGTCCACCGTCCGCACTGGCACCGGAGACCGCGCGTCCAGGAGGCGAACCGGACCCTCCCCGGGGCGCCGCGGCACGACGCCTCCTGAGCGAGGCCGCCGGTCAGTCCGGGTGGCCGAGCCCGTCCGGGCCGGAGCGCCCCTCGTACCGTGATCACCGGGGATCACCGGGGATCGCGCGCCAGCAGCGCGTCGACCTCCGCCCGGGTGGGCAGTGCCCGCTGGGCGCCGGGGCGGGTGGCGGCCACGGCGCCGGCGGCGCAGGCACCGCGGACCGCGTCGGCCAGCGGCCGCTTCTGGCCGAGGGCGAGGGCGAGTTGGGCGCAGAACGCGTCGCCCGCGCCGACGGCGTCGACCGCGTGGACCGGGAAGCCCGGTTCGGTGAGCGGGCTCCCGGCGCCGGCGGCGACCGCCCCGGCGGCGCCGAGGGTCACCACGACGGTCCCCGGCCCCAGCCGGCGGAGCTGCTCCGCGCGGGCCGTCCAGCTCCCCCCGCCGGGCCGACCGAGCAGACCGGCCGCCTCGGTCTCGTTGACGATCAGGACGTCGACCTCCCGCAGCAGTTCGTAAAGCAACGGGTCGGGAGCGGGCAGCGGAGCGGCGTTGAGCACGGTCAGCGCCCCTGCGGCGCGGGCCGCGCGGGCGGCGGCCAGCACGGTGGGCAGCGGCACTTCGAGCTGGAGCAGGACGGTGTCGGCGCGGTGCGCCACGGTCCCTGCGGTGAGGGTCCGCAGGGCGCTCTCGTCGAGGCGGTCGTTGGCACCGGGGGAGAGGGTGATCGTGTTCTCGCCGTCGTGCCGCACCACGATCAGCGCCAGTCCGGAAGGGGTGTCCGGCAGCGTGCCCACCGCACGGTCGTCGATGCCCTCCGCCACCAGGGCGGCGCGCAGTTCGCCGCCGTGGGCGTCGTCCCCGAGCAGCCCGACCATGCGGACGCGGGCGCCCAGCCGTGCCGCGGCGACCGCCTGGTTTCCGCCTTTCCCGCCCGGCCCGCGCACCACATCGGCGCCGGAGACGGTCTCGCCCGGCCGGGGCAGGCGCGGCACCGTGACCGACAGGTCCATGTTGAGACTGCCGACCACGACCAGTCGTCCGTCCATCGCCGCTCTCCGCCGTCCTCGTCCTGGTCCTCGTCGCGACCGGGCCTCCCCGGTGCGGCTATGCCTCCGCGAGCAGTCCGGTGATCGCCCGGCCGAACATCAGCCGGCCGGACCGTGCCGTCAGGCCGTCGAAGAACCGCGGCAGTCCGCGGATCCGCAGCTCCTCGCGCCAGGTCAGGCGCGATCCGGTGCCCTGCGCCGCCACTTCGATCTCGGCCCAGCCCAGCACGAGCGTGCCGTGCTTCTCCAGCCGGCAGCGGCCGCTGCCGCCCGGCGCCGGCGGCTCCCAGCGCACCACCTCCATCGGGTCGTCGAACCCGACCGGCCCCATCCCGGTCCGCGCCACGAACACGGTGCCCGGCCCGGTGGGGGGCGGGGTGGTGACGACGATGCTGGTCAGCGGCACATGGGCGGCGTGCCGCTCCCAGCGGGTGAGCCGCCGCCACACCTCGTCGACGGGCAGCGCGGAAGAGCGCTCGATACGGATCAAGGCCACGGTGCGACCCTACGCGAGCGCGCCCGCCGGGCACCGTGACCCGCCGCGCTGTCCTGATCCGGTCGGTGGCCCGCCCACCGCGCGCGACTGCCCCTAGGATGGCCGGACTCCGATCAGCGCCCCCTGGAGGTACGCCGCAGACGGGAGCGCGCCCGCACGGTCGGCTCGTGCGCGATCACGGAGGGGCGGCAGCGATCCCGTGTGCCCTTCCGAAGGAGACACTGATGAACATCGGTCTCGGTCTTCCCGTCGACGACCCCGGTCAGCTGCTGAGTTGGGCCCGCCGGGCCGACGCCGGCCCCTTCAGCACCCTCGGACTGCTGGACCGGCTGGTCCACGACAACCCCGAGCCGCTGGTCACCCTGGCCGCCCTCGCCGGCGCCACCCGGCGCATCCGCGTCCAGTCCGAGGTGGTGCTGGCACCGGTGCACAGCACCGCCCTGCTGGCCAAGCAGACCGCCACCCTGGACCTGCTGTCCGGCGGCCGCTTCACCCTCGGCATCGGCATCGGCATGCGCGAGGAGGACTACCTGGCCACCGGGGTCGACTTCCACCGGCGCGGCCGGCGGCTGGACGAGCAGATCGAAGTGCTGCGCCGCGTCTGGGCGGGCGGGTCGTACGGTGAGGGAGTGGGCCCGATCGGGCCGGTACCCGTGACCCCCGGCGGCCCCGAGGTGCTCTTCGGGGGCTTCACCCCCGCCGCGATCGCCCGCGCCGCCCGCTGGGGCGACGGCTTCCTCGGCGCGGCCCCGTCACCGGACTTCACCGACCGGCTGTTCCGGCTGGCGGAGCAGGCCTGGCGCGACGCCGGCCGCCCGACCGGCCCCCGCCTCGTGGCCCAGGTCAACGTCGCCATCGGCCCGGACGAGGTGGTCGCGGAGGCCCGCGCCAACGTCGCGCGCTACTACGCGTTCCTGGGGGACGCCTCGCACTTCGCCGACAGTGTGCTGGGCACTCCCAAGGAGATCCAGGCCGCGGTGGGCGTGTTCACCGACCTCGGCGCCGACGAGGTGATCCTCTACTGCTGGTCGCCGGACCCCGAGCAGATCGACCGAATCGCCGACACCCTGTTCTGACGGGTGGGCCCCCGGGCCGCCGGCCGCTGTCGGCGGCCCGGGGGCCGGCCGCTGTCACCGGTGGTCGTGGTGACCCAGGTCGAGTGCCGGTTCGGGGGCGGTTCCAGGGGTGTCCAGTTCGGGTTCCAGTCCCTCGTGGGACGGCGCGGTGTGGGCGAGGCCCGCCTCCTGGCGCCAGGCCTGGAACGCGGCGGCGGTGGCGGTGAGCAGGGCCAGGCCGAGCAGCCAGCCGCCCACCACGTCACTGGCCCAGTGCACGCCCAGGGCGACCCGGGTGTACCCGACACCCACCACCGACACCACCGCCGCCGTCCACGCCAGGGGCCGCAGCCGGGGCGGGATCAGGGGCAGCAGCACGAGCAGCAGGATCCCGCAGGACGTGGTGGCCGTCATGGCGTGACCGGAGGGGAACGAGTAGCCCGGAGCGTGCGCCACCGGGTCCGGCAGCTGCGGGCGGGCGCGCTCGACGGCCGTCTTGACCAGCACCCCGATCGAGGAGCTGAGGAGGGACGTGACGGCGGCCCAGGCCGCCAGCCGCCAGGCACGGCGGTACAGCAGCCACACCACGACCGCGGCCACCAGCAGCCGCATCACGGTGGGCGACCACGGGCCGTTGGTGAGGAAGCGCAGCACCGTCACCCAGGCCGGGTGGTCCAGCGCCGCCTGGTGCAGGCTGTCGGCCGCGCCCCGGTCCGCGCGGTGCAGCGGAGCCCAGTGGCCCTCCACGAGGACCAGGACGAGCGCGAACGGTACGGCGGCCAGGGCGAACGCCGCCGCGGTGAGCAGCAGCCGTACCCCGAGGCGCTCGTCCGGGCCGCGCAGCCGGTGGATCAGGTTTCCGGGAAATCGCCGCAGTGCCGTCATGCCGGTGACAGCTACCCGATCCTGCGGGGAATCATCAGGTTGGTTTCGCGGGGCTCGTCCCGCCGCGTTCCGCTCACGCACGCTCACACCCCCGGGTCCTTGAGGATCGGCTTCTTGACGCGGGCCCGGACCGCCTCCAGTTGGGCGGCGAACGCGATGCCCAGGAACAGTGCTATCGCCGTGAGGTAGGACCACAGCAGCAGGGAGATGAAGGCGCTGAGCGGGCCGTACACGGAGTTGAACGAGCTGCTGAACTCGACGTACAGGCTGAGCAGCCAGGTCAGCAGGGTCCACAGCACCAGGTAGACGGCCGCGCCGAAGACCAGCCAGGTGTAGCCGGGCTGCCGGCGGCGCGGCGAACTGCGGAAGATGACACAGGTGGCGAAGAGCGCGAGCAGGATGCCCACCGGCCGTCGCAGCAGGTTCCAGGCCATGGTCTGGCCGTGCGTCCAGTGGTACACCTCGGCCGCCGCCGCCGCGATGTCCGCGCCGCTGACCATGAGGACGGATCCCAGGCCCAGCGGCAGCCCGGCGAACAGCATCATCATCAGCCCGCGCCGGTACTTCAGGTGGAAGGGCCGGTCGCGCTCCACGCCGTAGATGCGGTTGGCGCCGCGCTCGACCTGGCTCATCGCGGTGGTGACGTTCACCAGGGCGAACAGCAGACCGAACCACAGCGCCAGCTGCCCGCCCTCGTCGGCGTGCCGGCGGCTGTCGGCGAGGGCGTTCCGGACGACGTCGGAACTCGGGCCGCTGGAGATGCGCAGCACGGTGAGTTCGGCCACCCGCCCGATGTTCTCCGCGTGCAGCACGGTCGACAGGCCGATGAGGGCGATGGCGAGCGGCACCAGCGACAGGACCGTCTGCAGGGCCAGCGCCCGCGCGTGGCTGAAGCCGTCGGCGTACCGGAACCTCATGAAGGCGTCGCGGACCAGCTTCCACCCGCCGTAGCGCCGCAGAGTGGACCACGCCTCGTCACCCGAGAGCTCGTCCCCCGTGAAGTTGCGGGTCTGTGGAACGCGGGTTGCCGTGCCCATCGTGTGCTCCTGTCAGGACTGCCGGTTCGTCGGTGGGTGCCTGCGTCGACGGCGGTGCCGCCGGCGCCGTCGCCGGCAGTTGCATCAGCAGGGCGCCCGGATCGACCTCGATCGCCAGCCGGGTGCCGGGGCCGACCGGTTCGCCGTCCAACTCCCGCTCCTGGGGCTGCTGGAAAACCATCTCGACGCGCCGGGCGGTGAAGTACTCCAGCGTGCCGCGGGCGAAACGCTCCCCGCCGCCCGGCGGCCGGGGCACCGTCTCCCGGTGCTGCCGCTTCAGTACATGAGTGGCGGCGCGCAGCCAGCCGAGCGGTCCCGTGGGGTCGAGCAGCACGACGTCCAGCACCCCGTCGTCCGGCTTCGCGGCCGGGAGCAGGGGGACACCGCCCTGCAGGGTGCCGACGTTGCCCACCAGGACCATGCGCGCCCGGCGCTCGAGTGCGGGTCCGTCGTCGAGCCGCAGGGTCAGCCGCATCCGGGGGTCGCGCAGGTGGCGCGCGCCCGAGACCAGGTAGGCGGCCCAGCCGATGCCCGCCTTCATCCGGGAGGAGGCGTCCTGGACCACGGCCGCGTCGAAGCCGGCGCCGGCCATGGCGGCGAACCGGGCCCCGTCGATCCCGTCGCCCTCGGCGATCCCGAGGTCGATCGGCCGTGCGGTGCCCTCCAGTGCGGCGACGAGCGCGTCGACCGGATCGACCGGGTAGCCGAGGTTGCGTGCCAGCAGGTTGCCGGTGCCGCAGGGCAGGACGGCGGTCGGGATCCCGGTGTGCGCCAGGACGCCCGCGCAGGCCATGACGGTGCCGTCCCCGCCGCACACGACGATCAGGTCGGGCGTGCGCTGCGTGGCCCGCCGGGCGGCGCCGGCGCCCGGGTCCTCTTCGGTGGTCGTGTGCCACGAGACGTCATGGAAACCGAACCGGCCCAGGGTGCGGCGGAGCGCGTCGTGCAGCGCGTCGTCGACCACGGTCGGGTTCAGCACGACGGCGGCCCGCCGCTCGCGCCGGTCGGCGGGCGCGTCCGCGGTGTCCCGCCGCCCTGCTTTGTCCGTCCGTTCCGGACGGGCCCGCGCCGGCAGCAGCGAACGGCCCATGATGAGCAGGATTCCGTACCCGTTGAGCATGCCGAAGAGCACATCGGTCGGATAGTGCATCCCGCGGTACAGGCGCGACACCGCGACCAGGACGGGGACGGCGAACAGGATGCCGGCGAGCACCCAGCGGCGGACGCCGCGCAGCCGCAGGACGGCGATCACGGCCAGACCGCCGTACAGCGCCGTCGCCGCACCGGTGTGCCCGGAGGGGAAACTGGAGGTCGGCGGGGCGGCGTCGAGGTGCACCACGTCCGGCCGCGCCCGGTCGATGGCCGCCGTCGCGGTGAGGAACACCAGTGACTGCAGTGCCACCGACGCGGCCAGGAACAGGGCCTCGCGCCGGAACCGGTCACCGAAGGCCGGCAGCAGGAGCACGGCGAGCGCCACCGTCGTGACCAGCACGACGGCCTGGGTGTTGCCCGCCTGGGACATCCAGTAGGTGGCGCTGTTCCAGTCCGCCGACCGGTGCGCGGCGAAGGCGCGGTTGATCCCGCCCTCGGCCGTGAAAGGCGGGACCTTCACCAGCCACCGGGTGAGCAGGAGGCCGAAACCGATCAACAGCACACCCTGCATCACGAGCAGCACGCCGATGCGTCGCACGGCCACTTCGTCACTTGGTCTCATAGGCGGCTTCTTGCCCGTCCGCGCCGAACAACTCCTACGACCGTCGGCGGGATTGGCGTTCGGCGTCCGGCGCCGGATCCATTTCCGCCCGGACGTCCTCCGCTTCCCGGAAGTCACCCGAAGACTCGAACACGATGTGCCCATTCACTCGCGTCACTCCAGGATCGGACCGTGCCGCGGCGGGCGCCGGGAGTCCCGGAAAGCGAGTGCGGGACGCCGGGAGCCGCCGCGGGGAGTGCGGGAGCGAACTCGAACTGTTCGCCGAGTTTCTCCCGCGGACCGCGAACACCCGGAAGCGCGGGACCGCCCGGCCGGTACCCGGCCGAGTGGGGCAACTCGCCGCGCTGGGAATGGAATTCGCCGCACGGGCGGACGCACTTCCAGGTCAACGGCGGACGCGGCTCCTATCCTCGGACGCCCGAAAGATGTAACCTCCCGGACGGGATCCCGGGAACCGAGTTGGCTTTCGCGGACGTTGACTGGGATGGTCTTACTCATACGGATGTCGGTGGAGCTCGGTCCGGCCCGGACCATGGGGACGTGATGTGAGCGTCCGTTTCGAATATCCCCTCAAAGGTTGATGGCTACCATCACCGTCATCAACGACGCGAAGTGAGCAACGAAAGGCGAGTGGTGTCCATGTCGGACGTCATGTCCAAGAACCAGGGTCTCCAGGGCGAGTACGAGGCCCGCGTCGCCGCCGATCTGCGGCAGAACGAAGGTGACCGCGACCGCGTCCTCGCGCAGATCGACGCTCTCCAGAAGGAGCTCGAGATCCTCGTCCAGGATCGCGAGATGCTGCTGAGCATGCAGAGCGCCGTCGGCGCGACGAAGCTGACCGCCCCCGAGCAGGCCGCGGTGGTGACCGGCGAGCCGGAGGCGCACGCCGCGCCGCACGCGAAGTCGGCGAAGGTGCCCGGCGCCCGCCGTCGTACCGCGCGCAAGGCGGTCCCGACCCAGGGCCGTGCCGGCCGCGGTCGCAAGACCGACGCGAAGAGCGTCGTCGCCGACGCCGCGCACGCCACCAAGGCGCCCGCCAAGGCCACCGCGACCAAGGCCACCGCCACCGCCACCGCCACCAAGGCCACCGCCACCAAGGCCACCGCGACCAAGGCCACGGCGACCAAGACCGCCGCCGAGAAGCCGGCGAAGGCCGCGACGGCCAAGGCCACGACGGCGAAGGCCACCGCGACCAAGACCGCGACCGAGAAGCCGGCGAAGGCCACCGCCGCCAAGACCGCCGCCCCGAAGGCGGCCGACACCAAGGCGGCCGCCCCCAAGGCCGACAAGCTCGTGAAGGTCGTCGAGAACTACCTGCTCAAGCAGGGCGCCCCGGCCTCGGCCGCGGAGGTCGCCACGGCCATCTCGACGCCGGAGCGCGCGGTCACCATCATGAGCGTGCGCACCGCGCTCGAGGGTCTGGTCCGCAAGTCCGCGGCCCTGCGCTCGAAGCAGTCCCGCTCGGTCTACTACGAGGCCGTCCCGGCCACCACCGCCACCACCGCGGCCGCCGAGACCCCGCAGCAGAGCGAGTCCGCACCGAAGTAGGTCCCGGCTGCCCACGTCGGCCAGGTACTGAGTGAGCAAGCGGAGGGCCGGCGAGGCTGCGGGGTGACGACCCCGCGGCTCAGTCGTCTATCGCCCGGTACGCCGAGGTCCAGAAGTCCTGGAAGAGCGGGGGAGGAGTCGGGGAATCCATCTGGCGCTGGGTCAGCAGGATGCCGACGAGGCCTTCCCCCGGGTCCGTGTACGCGGAGGTACCCGTACCGCCGTTCCATCCGAACCGCCCCGGGGTCGTCGCCAGATCGAAGCGCCGCAGGGACACGGAGAGGCCGAAGCCCCAGCCCTCGTCGGGACCGAGGAAGCTGTGGGTTCCCGGCCTCTGCTCCGCCGGCAGCTGGTTGCTGGTCATGAGTTCGACCGAGGTCCGGGACAGCACGCGTCCGCTGCCGTGCCGCCCCCGGTCCAGCAGCATCCGGCAGAACGCCAGGTAGTCGTCGGCCGTCGAGACGAGCCCGCCACCACCGGAGGCGAACGCCACCGGCCGGCCCCAGCGGCTGTCGCCGGGATCGTCCTGCAGCGACAGCTCACCGGTGCGGGCGAGCATCCGGTAGCAGGGGGGCAGCCGGTCGAGCTTCTCCGGCGGCACGTGGAACGCGGTGTCCCGCATGCCCAGCGGCGCGAGGACGCGATCGCTGAGGAAGGACGCGAACGACTGACCGGCCGCGCGCTCGATCAGCACCCCGAGCACGTCGGCACCCGTGTGGTACATCCACTGCTCGCCCGGCTGGTGGACCAGCGGCAGAGTGCCCAGCCGCTTCATCCACTCGTCGGGACCGATCGCCGGCGGGTTGGGGCCGGGGGTGAGGCCGGCCTCGTCCATCGCCCGCTGGATCGGGTGGGTCCCCCGGGGCGCGAGCACCGACCCGATGCCCAGCCGGAACGTCAGCAGATCCCGCAGCGTGATCGGCCGACGCGCGGGAACGGTGTCGTCGAGCGGTCCGTCGAGCCGCCGGAGCACCCTGCGGCCGGCGAGTTCCGGCAGCAGCCGGTCCACCGGCTCGTCCAGCCGCAGCCGGCACTCCTCCACCAGGATCATCGCGGCCACGGCGGTGACGGGTTTGGTGAGCGACGCGATCCGGAAGATCGTGTCGCGGCGCATCGGGACGGTGCCGCCGGCGGCCGTCGTGCCGAGCGCCTCGACCCGGGTCTCACCGCGCCGGTGCACCACCGTCACCAGTCCGGGCACCTCGCCGCGTTCGACGTACCCGGACATGACGTCGCGCATCCGGTCGAGGCGCTCCCCGGACAATCCGCTGCCGCTCACGAGTGGTTCCCTTCGTCAGGTGCTGCTCGACGCGTCGCCCAGGGCCTTGGACACGATCGCCTTCGCCTCCTCCTGCACCCGGGCGAGGTGCTCCGGGCCGTGGAAGGACTCCGCGTAGATCTTGTAGACGTCCTCGGTACCGGACGGCCGGGCCGCGAACCAGGCGTTGTCGGAGGCGACCTTCAGACCGCCCAGCGACGCGCCGTTGCCGGGCGCGGCGGTGAGGACCGAGGTGACCGGCTCGCCGGCCAGCTCGCCCGCCGGCACCTGCTCGGGGGAGAGCGAGGCGAGGACGGCCTTCTGCTCACGGGTCGCGGGCGCGTCGATGCGCGCGTAGGCGGGTTCGCCGAAGCGCGCGGTGAGGTCGGCGTAGTGCTCCGACGGGCTGCGGCCGGTGACCGCGATGATCTCCGCCGCGAGGAGCGCGAGCAGGATGCCGTCCTTGTCGGTGGTCCACACCGAGCCGTCGCGGCGCAGGAAGGACGCGCCGGCGGACTCCTCGCCGCCGAAGCCCAGTGAGCCGTCCAGCAGCCCGTCCACGAACCACTTGAAGCCGACCGGCACCTCCACGAGCTTGCGGCCCAGGCCCGCCGCCACCTTGTCGATCATCGACGAGGAGACCAGGGTCTTGCCGATCCCGGCGTCGGCCGGCCACTGCCCGCGGTGCTCGTACAGGTAGGAGATGGCGACGGCGAGGTAGTGGTTGGGATTCATCAGCCCGGCGTCCGGTGTCACGATGCCGTGCCGGTCGGCGTCCGCGTCATTGCCGGTGGAGACCTGGAAGTCGTCGCGCCGCGCGATGAGCGAGGCCATGGCGTGCGGCGACGAGCAGTCCATCCGGATCTTGCCGTCCCAGTCCAGCGTCATGAAGCGCCAGGTGGGGTCGGAGTACGGGTTGACGACCGTCAGGTCCAGCCCGTGCCGCTCGGCGATGCGCCCCCAGTACCCGACCGACGCGCCGCCGAGCGGGTCCGCGCCGATCCGCACGCCGGCCGCCCGGACCGCCTCCAGGTCGACCACGGCGGGCAGGTCGTCGGTGTAGTGGGTCAGGAAGTCGTAGCGGTCCGTGGTGCCGGCGGCGAGCGCGCGGGCGTAGGGGATCCGCCGGACGTCCTTGAGGCCGCCGGCGATCAGTTCGTTGGCCCGGTCCTGGATCCAGGACGTCGCCTCGGAGCCGGCGGGGCCGCCGTTCGGCGGGTTGTACTTGAAGCCGCCGTCGGCCGGCGGATTGTGCGACGGCGTGACGACCACGCCGTCCGCCAGCCCCGTGGTGCGACCGCGGTTGTGCACCAGGATGGCGTGCGAGACCGCGGGGGTGGGGGTGTAGCCGTCCGCGCTGTCGATCAGCACGGTGACGTCATTGGCGGCGAACACCTCCAGCGCGGTGGCGCGCGCGGGCTCGGACAGCGCGTGCGTGTCCGCCCCCAGGAACAGCGGCCCGTCGGTCCCCTGCCCCGCCCGGTACTCGCTGATCGCCTGACTGGTGGCGGCGATGTGGTCCTCGTTGAACGCGACCGCCAGGGAGGAGCCGCGGTGTCCTGAGGTGCCGAACGCGACCCGCTGCCCCACCTCGCCCGGGTCGGGTCGCAGGGTGTAGTACGCGGTCACCAGCCGGGCCACGTCGACCAGGTCGGCGGGCTGTGCGGGCTGTCCGGCGCGCTCGTGCGGCATCTGGGTCTCCTCCGGGTGCGGGTCCGCCCCCCACCGTGGGCCGATGCCCGTGGTGGAGGACGCTCCGCGTCGTTCGGCATTGTTCCCATTGTCCGTGCCCGGCGCGAGAGGGCGCACTCCCACGGCCGCGGACCATTGCCGTGTCGTGGGACAAGCCGCCGGGAAAACCGGTGGGCGGCGGGCAGCTGACGGACCGCGTGACGTTTGCCGTCCCACGATCCGGTACAGAAGAGGGCTACGAGGCCTGTACCGATCTCCGCGTCCCGGGCCGGCCCCGCTGACACCGGAGCGGAACGGGCCGGGAGGTCACGCCGCGGACGCCGGGTGAGCAGCGGAGAGGTGGAACACGGTGAAGGTCGGGCTGTTGACGCGCGAGTACCCGCCGGACGTGTACGGCGGAGCCGGAGTGCACGCCGAGTTCCTCGCGCGGGAGCTGCGCGGGCTCGTCGATCTCAGCGTCCACAGCTGGAGCACCGCCGCCACCGACTCCGCCACCGCGGCCGAGGACCCCGGCCTGGTGCGGCACCGGGCCGCCGCCGGACTGGACGACGCGAACAACGCGCTGCGGACCCTGTCGGTGGACCTGTCCATCGCGGCCGCGGTGACGGACGTCGAACTCGTCCACTCGCACACCTGGTACGCCAACATGGCGGGCCACCTCGCCAAACTCCTGCACGGCATCCCGCACGTGATGACCGCGCACTCCCTGGAACCCCTGCGCCCGTGGAAGGCCGAGCAGTTGGGCGGCGGCTACGCGGTCTCCTGCTGGGCCGAGCGCACCGCCGTCGAGGCCGCGGACGCGGTGATCGCGGTCTCCCACGGGATGCGCGCCGACGTGCTGGCCTGCTACCCGCGGGTGGATCCCGACCGGGTCCACGTGGTGCACAACGGCATCGACACCGCCCTGTACCGGCCCGACCCCGGCACCGACGTGCTGGAGCGCCTCGGCATCGACCCGGACCGGCCGTTCGTCCTGTTCGTCGGCCGGATCACCCGGCAGAAGGGCGTCCCGCACCTGGTGCGCGCGGCGCGCGAGTTCGCCCCCGGAACGCAGGTCGTGCTGTGCGCCGGCTCGCCCGACACCCCCGAGCTCGACGCGGAGTTCCGCTCGCTCGTCGGTGAGCTGCGCGAGCGGCGCGACGCCGGCGTCGTGTGGATCCCGCAGATGCTGCCCCGTACCGACGTCGTCCAACTCCTCACCCACGCGGCGGTGTTCGTCTGCCCGTCGGTCTACGAACCGCTCGGCATCGTCAACCTGGAGGCCATGGCCTGCGGGACGGCGGTGGTCGCCTCCGCCGTCGGGGGCATCCCCGAGGTGGTGGAGCACGGCCGTACGGGGCTGCTGGTGCCGTACGAGGAGGCCGATCCGCGCGGCTTCGAGGCCGCGCTGGCGGCGGCCGTCAACGAGGTCGTCACCGACGGGCCGCGGGCCCGGGCGATGGGAGAGGCGGGACGGCGGCGGGCCGTGACGGAGTTCGGCTGGGACGCGGTGGCACGGCGGACCGTCGAGGTCTACGCGTCGGTACTGGAGTGACCGGCCCCGTCAAAGGACCGGCCGCACTGGAGTGACCGGCTGCCAGCGGGCAGCCGGAGACGAAGGGGGTCAGGGTGAGCGGACGACCGAACGTGCTGGGCATCGTCCTCGCAGGGGGCGAAGGCAAGCGGCTGATGCCGCTGACCGCGGACCGGGCCAAGCCCGCGGTGCCATTCGGCGGGGTCTACCGACTGGTGGACTTCGTCCTGTCGAACCTGGTGAACGGCGGCATCCACCGCATCTGCGTGCTCACACAGTACAAATCGCACTCCCTGGACCGGCATGTGTCGACCACCTGGCGGATGACCGGTCTGCTGGGCGACTACGTCACACCCGTCCCGGCGCAGCAGCGCCTGGGACCCCGCTGGTACCTCGGCAGCGCGGACGCCATCTTCCAGTCGCTCAACCTCGTGCACGACGAGCAGCCCGACTACATCGTGGTCTTCGGTGCCGACCACGTCTACCGCATGGATCCGCGGCAGATGCTCGACCGGCACATCGAGGCGGGGGCGGGGGTGACGGTCGCCGGTATACGGGTGCCGCGCGAGCAGGCCTCGTCCTTCGGCGTCATCACCACCGCACACCGCAGCACGCAGATCGACGGCTTTCTGGAGAAGCCCGCCGATCCGCCCGGCCTCGCGGACGACCCGGACCGGGTCTTCGCCTCGATGGGCAACTACATCTTCTCCACCAAGGTCCTCATCGACGCGCTCCAGGAGGACGCCGAGGACGAGAACTCCGTGCACGACATGGGCGGCAGCATCCTGCCGCTGCTCACCGCGCGCGGCCAGGCGCAGGTCTACGACTTCGACGACAACCAGGTGCCCGGTGAGACGGAGCGGGACCACGGCTACTGGCGGGACGTGGGGACGCTCGACGCCTACTACGAGGCGCACATGGACCTCAAGTCGATCCAGCCGGTCTTCAACCTCTACAACCGGCAGTGGCCCATCTTCACCAACCAGGCCCAGCGGCCGCCGGCGAAGTTCGTCGCCGGCGGGATCGCGGGCGAGTCGATGGTCAGCACGGGGTGCATCATCAGCGGCCAGGTCACCGGTTCGGTGCTGGCCCCCGGGGTGGTCGTGGAGCAGGGCGCCGTCGTGCAGGAGTCGGTCCTGCTGGAGGGCGTCCGGGTGGGCCGCGGCGCTGTCGTCCGCCGCGCGATCCTCGACAAGAACGTCGTCGTGCCCCCGGGGGCGACGATCGGCGTGAACCACGACCACGACGTCAAGCACTACACCGTGTCGGCCGGCGGGATAGTGGCCCTGGGCAAGGGTCAGCGGGTGGCCTCCTGAGGTGAGCGGGCCGGGCCGCCGCGGACGCAGTTCGGCCCGGCCAGCAGGGGGGGAGAGCTGACCGGGCCGAGACTGCGAGGTAAGGGGGGCCTCTGACCATTCGGCTGCCCGGACCCGCCGAGGGTAAACGCCCCCATGTAATGTGACGTGCGTCACACCCGATGGGTCATCGGCCGGAAGGGCGGCTACTGCCCGCCGCTGCCGTACGGACGGGTGATCAGCTCCATGCCGTGGCCGTCGGGATCGAGGAAGTACACGCCGCGACCGCCGTCGTTGCGGTTGATCTCGCCCGGCTTCTTCAGGCCCGGGTCGGCGTAGTACGTGAGCCCGGCCTGCCGGATCCGGTCGAAGCTCGCGGTGAACTCCTCCTCGGAGACCAGGAAGGCGTAGTGCTGGGCGGAGATCTTCTCCGTGCCGGCGCTCGCGAAGTCCAGCGTCACGCCGTTGCCCGTCTGGACGGGGACGAAGGGCCCCCATTGCGCTCCGGCCTTCAACCCCAGGATCCCGGCGAGGAATTCGGCGGACGCCCGGTTGTCCCGGGCGAAGATGATGGTGTGGTTCAACTCGACTGACACAGTGGAATGCCTCCAGAAGGCACCTCACGGACACCTCCGCGCCTCACCCGGCCGGTGACCGGCGTGCGATGTCCTGCCCGCCATCCTAAGCAGCGCGGCTCACCGCTGTCAGGGGCGCCGCCGTCAGGAGCGCGCGGCCCGCCTGCGCTGCCACCGGGTGACGGCGAAACCGGTCGCCAGCGAGCTGACCAGTCCGATGCCCACGCCGCCCGCGACGACGGTGCCGACGCCGATCCCGTCGTGTCCCACGTTGTCGTCGGCCGCCGCCTCGCTCGTCCGGTCGGCGACGGAGTCGTAGCCCGTCGACGGGTCGTCGCAGAAGGCCCGGTTGCCCGGATCCATCGCGGGCACGACTGTCAGCGTCACCGCCGCCACGGCCTGGTCGCCGGCGCCGTCCTTCAACTCCACCGTGTACGGGCCGGGTGCGGCGTCGCAGCGCACCATCGCCGTGGCCCGGGCGTACAACTGGCCGCCCTTGCCGTCGTGGAAGCGTTCCCTGGCGACGGTGCCGGGCGCGACGAAGGCGCGGGATGCGAGGGTGAACGTCCCTTTGCCGCGACTGAGGTCCGCCGCGTCGGCGGCGACGGTGAACACGGCCTCCCGGCCGCGCTGGCGGCTGGCGGCGGGGTCGACGGAGAGCGAGACGCCGGAGTCCGCCAGCGCGTACGGGGCGGCGGTCAGGAGCAGGACGGCCGCGAACAGGGTCGTGGCGGTCGTCGCGGTGGTCACGGTCGTGCGGGCGATGGGCATGGGTGGCGGCCTCGGTCGTCAGGGAGTGCTGCCGAGTAGGACGGAGTCCGCGTCCCGATGGTTGTCCGACCGGGCCGGCCGGTCGAAGGCCGCCCTGCGGCGCCGCTGCCTGTTGTAGCGTCGGCGTATCGTGGCACCGAGGGGCTCGTGGCCGCGGCCGGGGAGGCTGAAGCACGTGAAGTTGTCCGTGTCGCTGGGCTATTGGCAGGACCGGCCGCCCGAGGAGGCGCTGCTCACGGCGGACGCCGCCGAGCGGAACGGGTACGAGGAGCTGTGGCTCGGTGAGATGGCCACCTACGACGTGTTCGCCCTCGCCACCGCCGTCGCCCTGCGCACCCGGAGCATCGCGCTGACCGTCGGCCCGCTCGCCGTGGCCGTGCGCGACCCGATGACGATCGCGCGCGGGGCCGCCTCGGTCGCCGCCCTCGCCGGGCGGCGGGTGGACGTGGCGATCGGCACGTCCAGCCCGGTCGTCGTCGAGCAGTGGCACGGCCGCTCGCACCGGCGCGGCGCGGTGGCGCTGCGGGAGTCGGCGACGGCCCTGCGGCAACTGCTCGACGGGGAGCGGACCACGGCGGCGGGGGAGGTCGTGCGCACCAGCGGATACCGGCTGCGGCTGCCGGCGCCGAAGTCGCAGCTGACGGTGGCCGCCTTCGGTCCGCTGGCGGTCCGCACGGCCGCCGCGTTCGCCGACCGGATGGTGCTGAACCTCCTCACCCCGGCCTCGGCGGCGGCGCTGACCGGCCGGATGCGGGCGGAGGCCGCCGCGCTGGGGCGCCCGGCGCCGCGGGTCGCCGCGTGGGTGACGGCCGCCGTCGACCCGTCCCCGGAGGCGGTGGAGCAGCTGCGGCGCGGCGTGGTCGGCTACCTGGCGGCGCCGGGCTACGCGGAGATGTTCACCGAGGCCGGATTCGGTGAGGTCGTGGAGTTCGCCCGGACCCGGCCGCACCCGCGGGACCTGCTCAAGGCGGTTCCGGCGGAACTGGTCGCCGCGGTCGGGCTGGTCGGCGGCCCGGACGCGGTCCGCGCCCGCCTCGCGCAGTACGCGGCGGCGGGGGTCGACGAGGTCGCCCTCGTCGCGTCGAGCACGGACGCCGACCCGGGCGGCGAGCGGACGCTCGCCCTGCTGCGGGACCGGTAGGGCACGGGCCGGACGGCCGGTCGCCGGAGGAGAGGGCATACATGGGGGCGTGGGGACTGCATCCGGCCGAACGGGTCGCGGAGTACACCGCGGCGGGCTGGTGGGACGGCGAGACGATGGACTCGCTGCTGCGCGAGCGGGTGCGGCAGCACCCGGGCCGGCTCGCGCTCGTCGATCCGCTGAACAAGGCCGCGCTGGTGGGCCGGCCGGCCCGGCGGGTGAGCTGGGCCGAACTCGACGCGGACGTGGACCGCTTCGCGGCCGTGCTGCTGCGCAACGGCGTCGGCCAGGGCGATGTGGTGGGGGTGCAACTGCCCAACATCGTCGAGCTGGTCTGCGTCTACCTCGCCTGCTGGCGGATCGGGGTGATCGTCTCCCCACTGCCGGTGCAGTACCGCGAGCACGAGACGGTGCAGCTGGGCACGCTGGCGGACTTCACGGCGTTCATCACCGCGCAGCGGGTCGGGGAGCGGCGGATGGCCGCCGAGGTCGACGGCGTGCGGCAGCGGCTGCCGCGGCTGCGGCTGCTGCTCGCGTACGAGGCGGCCGGTGACGACGCGAAGCTGCCGCCCGGGGTGGTGTCGCTCGACGCCGAACTGCGGTCGCCGTACGACCCCGCCGCCGTCGCGGCGTACACCCGCGAGCACCCCGTCGATCCGAACGACTGCGTCACCATCTGCTGGACCTCGGGCACCGAGAGCACCCCGAAGGGCGTGCCGCGCTGCCACAACGACTGGCTCGCCATCGCCTGGACGTGTCTGGAAGCGCCGCGGATGACCGCGGACGACGTGCTGCTCAACCCCTTCCCGATGGTCAACATGGCCGGTTTCGGCGGACTGTTCCTGCCGTGGCTGCGGACCGGGTGCGTGCTCGTCCAGCACCACCCGTTCGACCTGCCGGTGTTCCTGCAGCAGATCGCCGAGGAGCGCGTCACCTACACCGTCGCGCCGCCCGCGCTGCTGTCGATGCTGCTCGCCCGGGAGGAACTCCTCGCGAGCACCGACATCTCCTCGCTCACCCGGATCGGCTCGGGCTCCGCGCCGCTCTCCCCGGCGATGGTGCGCGGCTGGCAGGAACGGTACGGGATCGGCGTCATCAACTTCTTCGGGTCGAACGAGGGCACGGGGATGCTCACCGACCCGTACGACGTGCCGGATCCGCAGGAGCGGGCCCGCTTCTTCCCCCGGTACGGCGTGCCCGGCACCGCCTGGTCCACCCGCGCCGCCGGCTGGACGACGGTGCGGATCGTGGACACCGCGACGGGGCAGGACATCGAGGAGCCGGGCCGGCCGGGGGAGCTGCGGATCCGGAGCCCGCAGGTCTTCGCGGGGTACCTGGGCGGCGCGGAGCTGCCCAGCCCCTTCGACGAGCAGGGGTTCCTCAAAACGGGCGACCTCTTCGAGATCGCGGGCGACCGCGGGCAGTTCCTGCGGTACGTGGACCGGGCGAAGGACGTGGTGATCCGCGGCGGGATGAACATCGCCCCCGCGGAGCTGGAGGAGCTGATCGCCGGGCACCCCGCGGTGGCCGAGGTCGCGGTCGTGGGCTATCCCGACGAGGTGCTCGACGAACGGATCTGCGCGGTGGTCGTCGCCCGCTCCCCGCTCGACCTGGACGACCTGGTCGGCTACCTCAAGGAGCGGCACATCGCCTCGTACAAGCTGCCCGAACGGCTCGAGCTGCGCGCCGAACTGCCGCGCAACCCCGTGGGCAAGGTGCTCAAACGGGTCCTGCGTGCTTCCATCGTGGAGGAGGAATCCCATGGACGTTGAGATCGTCGGGCGAGCCCTGTCGACCCTGCCGGAGGACGACGACCACCCGTACCGCACCGGCCCCTGGCGCCCGCAGACCACCGAGTGGCGGGCGGACGACCTGGAGGTGACCGGTGAGATCCCGGCCGACCTCGACGGCGTCTACCTGCGCAACACCGAGAACCCGGTGCACCCCGCCATCTCGCTGTACCACCCGTTCGACGGCGACGGCATGATCCACGTGGTGGGGTTCCGCGACGGCAAGGCCTTCTACCGCAACCGCTTCGTGCGCACCGACGGCTTCACCGCCGAGCAGGAGGCGGGCCGGGCGCTGTGGGCGGGCATCGCGGAGCGGCCCGCGCTGTCGCTGCGGGCCGACGGCTGGGGTGCGCGCACCCGGATGAAGGACGCCTCCAGCACCGACATCGTCGTCCACGCCGGGCAGGCGCTGAGCAGCTTCTGGCAGTGCGGCGACCTCTACCGGCTGGACCCGCTCACCCTGGAGACCCTCGGCAAGTCCCCCTGGGCGCCGCAGTGGGGCGTCTCCGCGCACACCAAGGTCGACGCCCGCACGGGCGAGCTGCTCTTCTTCAGCTACGCCACCGAGGCGCCCTACCTGCGCTACGGGGTGGTCGGCCCGGACAACCGCCTCAAGCACCTGACCGACATCCCGCTGCCCGGCCCGCGCCTGCCGCACGACATGGCGTTCACCGAGAACTACGCCGTCCTGAACGACTTCCCGCTCTTCTGGGACCCGGAGCTGATCGCCCAGGGCAAGTACGCCTCCCGCTTCCACCGCGACCTGCCGAGCCGCTTCGGGGTCGTCCCCCGGCACGGCACCGACGTCCGCTGGTTCGAGGCCGACCCGACGTACGTCCTGCACTTCGTCAACGCCTACGAGGACGGCGACGAGATCGTCGTCGACGGCTTCCACCAGGGCTGCCCGGAACCGGCCGACCCCGGCGGGAAGGGCGTCTACCAGCGGATGTTCCGCTTCCTGGCGCTGGAGCGGATGGAGACCCGGCTGCACCGCTGGCGGCTGAACCTGGTGACCGGGCAGGTGAAGGAGGAGCGGATCAGCGAGCGGTTCACCGAGTTCGGGATGATCAACCCGAACCTCGGCGGACAGCCGTACCGGTACACCTACGCGGCCACCCAGCGCCCCGGCTGGTTCCTCTTCGACGGCATCGTCCGGCACGATCTGCACACCGGGAGCGAGGAGCGGTACGCGCTGCCCGAGGGGGTCTACGGCAGTGAGACCGCCATGGCCCCGCGACCGGGCGCGACCGCGGAGGACGACGGCTACCTCATCACCCTGACGACCGACATGAACGCCGACCGCTCCGAGTGCCTGGTCTTCGACGCCGCCCGCCTCACCGACGGGCCGATCGCCCGGGTGCGGCTGCCGGAACGCATCTCCAGCGGCACGCACGCGACCTGGGCGGCCGGCTCCGCACTGCCGGGCTGGCACGACGGGACGGACGGTCGGTAGCCGGAGCTCACAGGCTGCGGCCGTTCCGGGAGAAGTGCTGGTAGTCGGGGTTGTCCCAGCGGCCGCCCCACTGCCAGCCGATGGCCGCCATGGCGCTGTGCACGACGTTGCCCGGTCGGACCATCCCGGGGACGGCCTGGTCGCGGTCGAGATACCGCGTGGCGTCGGCGGGGTGGACGTCGCCGTTGATGTCGACATAGGGATTCTCGACGGTGTTGATGTCGATGGCGTCGCCGTAGGAGTGCTGCGACTGCGAGCCGGGATCCCCGGTGACCTGGCGGCAGTTGAAGCCGGAGGTGTTGTCGGCCCGCATCGCGGCCTCGTCGTCGCCGTGGAAGTCGGCCATCACCTGCATCCGGGCGATGGGGAAGCGCGCGGCGAACGCCTTGGCGAAGACGCCCACCACGGCATCGACGACGGTGCGGTGGACGATCAGCTCGCCGGAGTGCACCACCCCGTCGAAGCCCCAGTGGTTCATCCGGATCAGCCGCAGGTCGTCGGGGCCCACCGGGCAGCCGGCGCGATAGGTGTCGACCAGCTTCTCCGGCGGGACGGCCTCGACGGTGGCGTCGAGGGCCGGTTCCGGTTCCGGCGCTGAGCCGGCCGCCGCCTGCGGCCAGCCGCCGAGCAGCGCGGCGGCCAGTGCCAGCGCCCCCAGACGGCGGGCCGTGCTTCGAAAAGGACGCATGCCAGGAGGGGTACCAGGCAGGGCTCCGGCCAATCGGCTCCGGCCGCCGCGTCGCCCGTGCGGCGCACCCCCGCCGGCAGCACCGACCCGAACGGCCCAGCGCCGCACACCGGGCCGGGCCTCAGCCGGGCGGATCCCGTCCGGGCCGGGCGTCAGGTGTTCGGCTTCCATCCGGGCCGGGCGATGACCTCGACCAGGGCGCACGCCAGGGAGATCCCGACGCCGTTGCCCATCATCAGGATGTGGTCCCCGGGGCCCACGGCGTCGGTCTCCAGCAGATGGGCGAGCCCCACGAGTTGGTCGTTGACGCCGAGGTGGCCCAGGGTGCGGCCGAGTTCGAGCAGGCCGCGCGCGGGGTCGATGCCCAGCGGGTCCAGCAGGGTCCGCAGGTAGCGGGGGTGGCCGGTGAAGACATGGGTGACGCGGGTGACGTCCGACGCCTTCACCCCCGCCTCGTCCAGCACCTGCCGGGCGAGTGCGGTCCGCGCCCGCGCCAGGTCGGCGGCGACCCGCTCCGCCGCCCCCGGATGCCGGGCGGCGTAGGCGGCCATCCGCGAGCCGAGGGCGAGCGGGGTGCCGGCGGTGGCGCCCGGGGGGTGCAGCCGCTCGTCCCCCCGGTACAGCTCCTCCCACCCGGGGAGGGACGACGAGGCGACGGCCCGCACGCGCAGCGGACCGGTGTGCGCGGACAGGACCACCGCGGAGCCGGCGTCGCCCAGCACCGACCCGCGGCCGGTGCGCCAGCCCGCCGCGTACGTCCAGCGGTCGAAGAGCGGGGTGCCGTAGTTGTCGGCCCCCGTCACCAGCGCCGCCCCCGCGCCGCCGTGCGCCGTCAGGTACCCGTGCGCGAGCTGGACGGCGTCGAGGATCCCGGTGCACCCCTGGTGGAGGGCGAACGCCGGCACGGTGCTCGCGGGCAGCAGCCGCCGCTGGAGGTACTGCGGGGCGTACCAGAGGTCCGGGCCCTGGTGGTAGGTGCCGGCATGGATCAGCAGCGCGATGTCGGCGGCCGCCACCCCGGAGCGCCGCAGCGCCAGGGCGCCCGCGCGCGCCGCGAGTTCGGGAGCCGGCTCGGATCCGGCGACCGCGACGCTGCGCCAGCCGTCGGCCTCGGCCGTCCGCGCGTCGTACAGCCCCTGCCGGACGGCCTCGGCGACGGGGAACAGCTCGGGCACGCGGGTGCCCAGGCCCGCGATGAACAGCCGGTCCGTCCTCATGCGGTGACCCCCAGACCGATCACGGCGTAGCAGGCGAACGTGGTCAGGAGGTAGGCCAGGACCGCGCGCAGCGGCCAGCGCGGTGCCCCGCCGTGCACGAAGCGCCGTGCCGCGCCCGCCACGAGCAGCAGCGGGAGCACCACCAGCCACCCCCACGCGGACGGGCCGCCCGCCCACGGCCGCAGCGCGGCGAGCCCGGTCGCGGCCGAGGCCACCGCGAACGCCACCGCGATCACGGTCGTCGCGCGCAGCCCGAAGACCTGCACGTAGGTGCGCGCTCCCGCGCCCGGTGACCGCAGCACCTTGCGGGCCACCTCGTGGTGGAAGGCCGCCAGCAGGACGACGGCCAGGCCGGCGAGCAGGGCCGGCCCGTGCGCCGGTACCCCCGCGCTGCGCAGGAAGACCGCGTACAGGTACCCGTTCAGCAGCACCTGGACCGGCGAGCTGAGCAGCACGCTGAGCACGACCGCGTCCCCCGGCGGCCAGCCGAAGCGCAGCTCGGCGGCGACCAGGCCCACCGTGTACAGGAGCTGGCCGGTGAGGATCAGCACGGCGGGGCCGTTGCCGGCGTTCAGGGCCAGGAGCACGGCCGAGCCCGCCGCGAACAGCACGACCAGGTCGCGGGCGTGGACGGCGCCGCTGGCCAGCGCGCGGTCCGGGTGGTGCAGGCGGTCGTAGGCGGCGTCGCGCAGGTCGTCGGCGACCCGCATCAGCAGCAGGTCGAGGGTGACCGACACGGCGGCGACGGCCGTCCCGGCGTCGGGCCGCCAGGCGGGCGCGCCGGGCGTGAGGGCGGCGAACAGCCCGGTCACCCCCAGCGCCCAGGCCGTCGCGAAGACCGCGGACAGCGGCAGCGGGTAGCTGCCGCGTACGAACAGGCCGACGCGCCGGATCACCGGTCCGCGTCCCGCACCGCGGCGGGCGTCGCCGCCGACTTCGCCCAGCGCACCGGCAGTTCCCAGACGCCGCGGATGAACATCGACTCGCGCCAGCGCAGTTCCGACGCGTCGACGGCCAGCTCCAACCGGTCGAAGTGGCGGAGCAGCGCGGCGAGGGCGATCCGCAGTTCGGCGCGGGCGAGTTCGGCCCCGAGGCAGTAGTGGCGCCCGTGGCCGAAGGCGAGGTGCCCGCGGGTGTCGCGGCCCGCGGTCCGGCCGGCGTCCCGGCCGGTGCTGCGGTCGGTGGCGCGGTCGGGGTCGAACGTGTCCGGATCGGCGAACACCGCCGGGTCGCGGTTGGCGGCGTCGGTCAGCGCCACCACGACCTCCCCGGCCCGCACCACCCGCCCGCCGAGCACGGTGTCCGCGCGGACCAGGTGCGGCATGCCGCCGGTGGTGTTGAGGGAGGTCCAGCGCAGCATCTCCTCGACAGCGGCCGCGATCCGCTCCGGCTCCGCGCGCAGCCGGGCGGCGAGCGCGGGGTCCTGGAGCAGGAGCAGGACGCACATGGCGAGCTGGTTGCCGGTCGTCTCGTAGCCGGCCATCAGCAGACCCGAGGTGAGGACGGTGATCTCGTCGGGCGACAGGGACCGGTCGGGGTCGCCGGCCGGGCGGCGCAGCAGATCGGTCAGCAGGTCGTCGGCGCCCTGTCCGGCGTCCAGGGCCCGCCGCTTGGCGGCGGCCAGCTCCTGGAAGTACGCGTGCATCCGGGTGTGGGCCGCCGCGACCTCCTCGGGGTGGTGCCCCGAGGTCGACATCAGGATGTCGGTCAGCGCCCGGAGCTGTTCCCCGTCGGCCTCCGGCACGCCCAGCAGGCCGCACATGAACCGCAGCGGGAACGGCACGGTCAGCGCCTGGACGAGGTCCGTCTCGCCGCTGTCGGCGCCGCCGGTGAGATCCGTCAGCAGCCGGTCGGCGAGGGCCTCCAGGCCGGGCCCGGCCGCGCGCGCCCGCCGGGCGGTGAACGCGTGCAGGACCGAGCGGCGGCGCCGCGTGTGGTCGGGGGCGTCGGCGGTGGCCAGCGAGAGCGACGCGGCCCGGCGGGCGAGCAGCGGCCGGCCGGCGTAGCCGGCGCGGCTGAACCGGTCGTCGGTCAGTACGGTGCTGACGTCGGCGTGCCGGGTGACGAGCAGCGCGCGCCGGCCGCCGGCCAGCAGCACCGGGGCGGGCTCGCCCGCCGCGAGCAGGTGCCGGTACTCGGCGGGCGGGCACACCCCGGCGCCGACCGGGAACGGGAAGGGGATCGGCTCAGTCATCACGCGGCGCCCTGTCGGTGGGGTCCGGGAGGAGCCGGACGGTGCCGGCGCCTCCGTCGATCTCGATCCAGGCGCCGTCGGGGATGAGCGCGGTGGCTCCCGCGACGGCGACCACGGTGGGGACGCCCAGCAGCCGCCCGGTGATCGCGGTGTGCGAGAGCAGCGTGCCGCGCTCCACGACCAGCCCCTTCGCCGCCGTCATCAGGAACAGCCAGCCGGGGTCGGTCTCGCGGGCGACCAGGATCCGGCCGTCCGCCGCCGACCCGTCCGCTGCGTCCGGCCCGCCCCGGTCGGTGCCCTGGGCGGCGGCCGGGTCGAGCAGCACCCGGGCGCGGCCGCGGACGACCCCGCCGCTGGAGCCGAGCCCGTGCAGGACGGAGCCGTCGCCGGACCCGCCTGCGGGCTCGTCGGGCTCGACGGCCACGGCGTCCCGCAGTGCGGCGCCCAGCGGCCGGCCGGCCACCGTGGACAGCAGGGCGGGAAGGTGCGCGGCACGGGTGCGGCGCTCGCGCGCGGCGCGCCGCAGGGCGGCGGTCGACCGCAGGTCGGTGCAGACGAGGGTGCCGTCGAAGGCGCCGATCACCTCGTCGACCGTCAGGTCGACCACGTCCAGCGGGTCGTCCAGGACGCCGGTCCTGGCGAGTTCGGCCCCCAGCCGCCACAGCACCTCGCGCGAGAGGCCGAAGAGCTGGGTGCGGCAGAACCGGGTGTCCTCCCGCACCCGCACCAGCCGCCGGGTCGCCGCCGCGAGCAGGAGCAGCACCGCCCGGCGGACCGGACCCGGGCAGACGGCGCGCAGCCGGGTGCGGGAGCGGGCGGCCGCGGCGCGCTCGTCGGCCCGGTTGGCGGCGACGGTGGCGCCCTGCCGGATCAGCGGGCGGACGAGGTCGAGGACCATCCAGGGCCGCTGGCGGGGAGTCGGCTCGTCCAGCTTCAGGTCGTGCAGCGCCCGGTCGCCGTAGCGCCGCAGGTACGCCAGCGCGGAAGCGGCGACCGGTGCCCCGTGGCGCCCGGCCGTCACGTCCTGCCAGACCTCCCGGGGATCGCCGCTGCCGACGGCGGCGCGCAGCTCCGGGAGCGCCCCGATCTCCTCGGCCAGCGCGATCGCCGCCCGTACCGCGGCCAGCGACCGGTTCTCCCGGCCGCCGGAGAGCAGCGCGGCGAACACCTGCGGCCCCTCGCCGGTCCAGCGGCGCAGCAGTGCGGTGCCGCAGCGCAGGACGGCCAGCAGCAGGATGCTGTTGACGAGCGTGACGCCCCAGCGCGTCGAGGCCCGCGCCCACACGCGGCGGTGCAGCGCGATGAGTTCACCGGGGGTGTCACCGGTCGCCGCGGCCTCCGCCGTCTGCCCGTCCCACCAGCGCAGGAACCGGTGGACGTGCCAGGGGTGCAGCGCCGCGCGCAGGAGCAGGCCCGGGACGGCCAGCGCGACGCGGGGGCGCGACCAGCGGCGCGGGGCGCGTGCCGCGCCGGTGATGCCCATGGCCTCTTCCCAGGGCCGCCGGACGAGTTCGAAGGCCGGCATCCGGCCGTGCAGCGCGTGCCAGTCGTCGATGCGGTAGTAGACGCGGCCGTCGAGGAAGCCGACCATGCGCCGCAGCCGGTCGGCGCTGTCGTGCAGCTGCCGGCGGGAGACGCCCATCCGCCGGTAGAGGTCGGTGAACGAGCACCGGTAGAACTCCTGGGCCAGCGAGTAGGTGAGGGCGCCCGAGATCCCCGGATAGCTCTCGGTGATGTTGTGGTTGCCCCAGAACACCCGGCTCGGATCGGACTCGGGAGCGGATACGGGTGCGGGTGCGGGTGCGGGTGCCGGCGGCGCGGCGGATGGCAGCACCATCGGGCGCGCCTGGACGAGGTGGACGGCTCCGTCGGGAGTGATGGTGCCCTCGATGTCCTGGGGGCCGCCGAGGAACCGCTCCACGCGGGCGGCCAGCGCGGCCACGGCCAGGGCCTGTCCGTCGTCCAGCACCGGGGCGGCGGCCAGCGCGTCCGGCACGGGCAGCAGTACGGGGTCGCCGGCGGACGTTCCGTCGGGCCGTCCCACCGACCACCGTTTGTGGACGGTCCTCGCGGTGACCCGGCGGTCGTCCAGGTCGACGAAGAAGTGGTCGACGTCGGCCTTCTCCTGCACCACGCCCTCGCCGATGCCGTGCGCGGCGGCGATGAGGTGGCGCCGGGCGCCGTCGCGCGGGTCGCGGGTGAACGCGACGAACGACCGGGTCCCGGGGACCATGCGCTGGATACCGACGGCAACCCGGGCGCCGGCGGGGTCGAGGCCGCGCCACAGCCGGTAGCGCACCGCCTCCGGGTTGAAGGCGGACGCCCAGCAGCGGACGACGGCCGCGAGCAGGTCCCGGCGCGGGACGTACAGGAAGCTGTCGCTCATCCCCGCGAAGGGGTCCTGGGCGCTGTCCTCCCCGATGCCGCCGGCCTCGGCCGGCACCACGCAGGCGCGGACGGCGGCCGTCCCGCCGGCGCCGACGAGGTCGTCGAACGCGCTCGCCGTGCGGGCGGCGAGTTCCGCCGCCACCGTCGAGCCGGCCAGCGCCCGGCGGGCGGCCGCGCACCAGTCGGCGGCGGCCGGTTCGCCCGCCGCGGGTGCGGGGGTCGGGGGCAGTAGCGGGCGCAGGGCGGCGAGCGCCTCGTCGAACGCGGGCGCCGGGAGGCAGAAGAAGTCCGGTACGGGGAAGCCCTCGTGGCGCAGCGCCCGCAGGCGGGCGAACTTGTTGCCCACCTGACCCGGATCCCCGAGCGCCGGTCCGGCGGTCAGGGGCGCGGTGGCGAGGACGTCAGGCATCCGGTGCACCGCCCCCGGTACCGGCCGGCGGGGTGGTCCAGCCGTCGAAGTGCAGGACCTCCTCGACGGAGCCGCGCGGCGCGGGCCGCAGCCGCGAGCCGAGCAGGTGCGCGGTCGGGATGAGGGCGCCCTGCCGTACGTCGTCGGGCAGGCCGAGGAGCTCGGCGACCTCCTGCTCGAAGTCCAGGTGGACCGAGGTCCAGGCGGCGCCCAGCCCCCGGGCCCTGGCGGCCAGCATGTAGCTCCACACGGCGGGCAGCAGCGACCCCCAGGTGCCGGCCTGGCTGCCCTCGGGCAGCCGGCCGCCCGGTACCCGCAGGCATGGGATGACCAGGACGGGCACCTCGTGCAGGTGCGCGGCGAGGTGGCGGCTGCTGCGCATCATCCGCTCGTGCGCCGACGGCGGTTCGCGGTCGGCGGCAGACGGCGGGACATCCTGCGGCGGTGGGTCCTGGGGCGGTGGGTCCTGCGGCGGGGGGTAGCGGCCCTCGAAGGCGCGCCGGTAGACAGCGCCGATGCGCGCCCGCAGCTCGGGGTCGGTGACGATCACCCAGTGCCAGCGCTGGCTGTTTCCGCCGTTGGGCGCCTGCAGGGCGATCTCGACGCAGCGCGTGACGACGGCGAGGTCGACGGGCCGGGACAGGTCCAGGCGCCTGCGGACCGAGCGCGTGGTGGAGAGGAGTTCGTCCGGGGTCATCGTCACCACACCCGCGGGCAGAGCCGGGCGCGGCCGACGGCGTACGCGCGGTAGCCGGGAACGGTCAGGAGCAGCCGCTCCTCGGTGCGGATGCGGTGCACGACGGCGACGGCCAGCGCCGGCAGGAGCGCGGCGCTGAACGGGTTGAGGAAGAAGCCGACGAACCCGAGGTGCGCGAGCAGCATTCCGGCGTAGGCGGGGTGGCGGATGACGCGGTACGGACCGCCGGAGACGATCCGGTGGTCCTGCTGGCGCATCACATGGTGCGAGTAGAAGCGCCCCAGGGTATGGATCGCGATCTGCCGCAGGGCGATCCCGGCGAGGAACACCGCGGCCGGGAGCAGCAGCCACGGCGACCAGCGGTGCCACGGCAGCGGTCCGGTGGCGGCGGCGACCGCCGTCGCGATACGGGCGGTGGCGTACCAGAGCAGGGTCGCGGACTCGGCGGGCGGTGCGGTGGCCCGGCGGAACGTCACCGGGATCTCCAGGGCGAGCCAGCCCAGGTACACCGCGGCGAGCAGGCCGGCGGTGAGCTGGACGGGGTCGGCGTAGTGCCGCAGGTGCGTCACCAGCCCCGGTGCGACCGCCAGGACCACCAGGCAGAACAGCAGGCGCGGCGTGTAGGCCCGCAGCGGGACGCGGGCGGTGCGGGGCCGGTCGCCGGCCAGGGGTTCGGTGGCGCTCATATCCCTCTGCGCTCCAGGTACCGGGCCCGGCTGACGGTGTGGATGTCGAGGGCGACGCGGCCGATCCGCACATCGCTGCCCGCTTCGGCCAGCGTCAGGTCGTAGTCGGCGCGCCGCCCCCGGCGGGGGGCGAAGTCCCAGCGCAGCGACAGCGGGGTGGCGGCCGGAACGGTCAGCGGCAGGTCGGCGTCGAGGGAGACCCAGAGCATCTGGGCGTCCGGTTCGCGCTCGTGGGCCACGTGCCCGAGCAGCGTGGACATCTGGCGGGCCGACTCGATCAGCGCCTCGGGCGCGTGCGCCCCGCCCGCCGTGCGGCTCAGCCGGTGACCCGGCGGGGGCAGCAGCACCGCGGCCTCCGCCCAGGCGCCCCCGGTCCTGCGCGGCGCGCCGAGCAGCACGTTCTCCGGCCGCTGACGGTGCACCAGGCGCGCGTCGGCGCGCTCCAGCTGGTGGGTCGGCGCGGGCCGCCGGGCCCCGCCGTACCGGAGCGGGGGAGCCGGCTCCCCGGGCGCCCGCAGCGCGTCCAGGCCGATCAGAGCGGTGCAGACCGGCACGCCGTCCTGCTCGGCGGTCGCCCGCCAGCGCGGTCCGCCGGAGGAGGGCACCGGCGAGCAGTGCAGCAGCACCTCGCGGTCGGGCGCGCAGAGCCGGTCGAAGGTGAGTGAGATCCGCAACCGTCCGGCGGCGCCGGCGCCGTACCGCTCGTCGGACTCCTCCCGCACCAGGCCGAGCAGCCCGGCCGCCAGCAGCATGCCGGGCACGTGGTCGAGCGGATGATCGAAGAAGAACGGGTCGGAGACGTCCACGCACAGCGGCGCGGACCGTCGGCCGACCGTCGCCGCGGCCGGTCCCGCGGTCGGGGAGGTGATGGTCATCGCCCCACTCTCACCGCCCCCGGTCACCCACCGGTCATCCGCCGGTAGGAGCCCGGTAAGCGGTGCTCGCCGCGGTCCGGCAACGTCCCCCGGAGGCGCGGTGGTTGACGCGGGGGCGGCCTTCCATCACTATTCCACTACTGAACTAGTGAAAGGGTGATGCGGGCATGATCGAATACCGCATCGACCGCCGCAGCGGCGTGTCCACGTATCAGCAGATCGTCCTGCAGACCAAGCAGGCACTGCGGTTGGGCCTGCTGCGGCCGGGCGACAAGCTCCCCACCGCGCGGGAGGTCGTCGAAGCGACCGCGATCAACCCCAACACGGTTCTCAAGGCCTACCGCGAACTCGACCGTGAGGGACTGGTCGAACCCCGCCCCGGACTGGGCACGTTCGTCCGGCGCTCGCTCGCCCGAGCCGGGGCGGAGGCGGACGGACCGCTGCGCGCCGAACTGGTCGGCTGGGTGGACCGGGCGCGCGCGGCGGGACTGGAACGTGAGGACGTCACCGCGCTGGTGGCCTCCGTACTGGAACAGCGCTACGGGACCGGGGCCGCCCCGGACACACCCGCGCTGCACATCGAGGGGGACGCATGAGGGATCAGGAAGACGCCGGGCGGACCGCCGTGGAGGTGGTCGGCCTGAGCATGGGCTACCGACGGGAGTGGGCGCTGCGGGAGTGCGCGTTCCGGATCCCGGCGGGCCGGGTGTGCGGAGTGGTGGGCCCCAACGGGGCGGGCAAGAGCACCCTGCTGGCCCTGGCCGCGGGCCTGCTGCGTCCGACCGAGGGCACCGTCCGGACGCTCGGCAGCCCCGCGGACGACCCGAAGCGGCGCCACCGGGTCGGGTTCGTCGGCCAGGCCAAGCCGCTCTACCCGCGCTTCACGGTCGCGGAGACGCTGCGCCTGGGCCGCGAACTGAACCCGGTCTGGGACGCGGGCGTGGCCCAGCGCGTCGTCGACCAGGGCGAGCTCAGGCCCGGGGCGCGCATCGGGTCGCTCTCCGGCGGCCAGCGTACCCGTGTCGCACTGGCCCTGGCCCTGGGCAAACGCCCCGAGCTGCTGCTGCTCGACGAACCGATGTCGGACATGGACCCGCTGGCGCGCCACCAGCTCATGGGCACGCTGATGTCGGAGACCGCGGAACACGCCACCACCATCGTGATGTCCTCGCACATCCTCAGCGAACTGGAGGGCGTCATCGACTTCCTGCTGCTCGTCGACGCCGGCCGGGTGCGCCTGGCGGGCGAGGTGGACGACATCGTCCGGGCACACCGGGTCCTGGTCGGCGCGCACAGCGGTCCCGCGCTCCCACCCGAGCTCGCCGCCCACCACGTCATCGAGACGCGGTACAGCGGACGCCAGCTCACCGCACTGGTCCGCCCCGAAGGACCGGTCGGCGGCGCCTGGCAGAGCAGCGAGCCGGGCCTGGAGGAGCTGCTCCTGGGCTATCTGCGCTCGCCGCAGGCCCCGTCGATGTCCACCGACAGCGCACGCGTCCTCGAGACGGCGGTGACGGCATGACGACCGGCACCCTCGACACACCGGCCCCTCCGGTGCCGCGCCCGCAGGCCGGCGGACGGCTGCACGGTCTGCTCTGGCTGGTCTGGCGGCAGAACCGGGTCGCGGCCTGGGCGGGCCTGGCCGTGGTGGTCCTCGGCTGCGGCTGGCTCCTGGCGGAGCACTTGGTCATCTCCGACGGCGTGAGCGCCGCGCACCGCGCCGGATGCGGCGAGCCCTTGGAATGGCGCAACGCGGGCTGCGGCAGGCGGTGGAACGACCTGTACCAGGACGTCCAGCGCTGCACACAGTTCGTCCTGCCCGCGTTCGCGCTGCTCCCCCTGCTGGCCGGCCTGTTCCTCGGCGCCCCCCTGCTGGCGCAGGAGTACGAGCACGGCACGCTTCCGCTCGTCTGGACGCAGTCCGTCCCGCGCGGCCGCTGGCTCGCCTTCCGGCTCGGCGGCGCCGGTCTGATCGTCCTGCTGGTGTCCGGGATCCTCACCGCGGTGGGCGGCCGGTTCTGGTGGACCGCCGTGTACCGGAACTCCTTCTCGTACGACAGTCCGTTCGCGGCGCCCATCTACCAGGTGATCGGTCCGGTAGCGGTCACCACGGCGCTGTTCGCACTCGCCCTGGGCACCGCGGCTGGGATGCTGTTGCGCCGCACGCTGCCGGCGATGGCGGTGACCGGCGGGGTCGTCGTCGCCGTCGAGCTCGCGCTGTACGCCCTGCGTCCCCACCTGTATCCCATGGTGCACGCGACTCAGGTCGGACCGAGCGGCGCGTTCCTGTTCACCGAGCCGCGAGGGGCCTGGCTGGTGTCGAACGGGACGGTACTGCCGGACGGCTCCCGGGTCCCGCTCAACCAGTGCGGCGACGACCTCGCGTGCCAGACGTCCCGCACGTTCTACGGTGATTACCACCCCGTCTCGCACTTCCTGCCGATCCAGTTCATCGAGTCCGGCATCCTGCTGCTCGGGACGGCGGCCCTGGTGGCCTTCGCGTTCCACCGGCTGCGACGCGCGGCGGTGTGACGGGGACTCCGCATGGCCCACTCCAGCGGGTGGTGCGGGGGCGGGCTGCCTAGCGTGGGGGGATGGCAGACCAGCACGGTGCGCATGTCAGGAGGCGTTCTCCCGGGGAGCACTGGGGGGCGTTCAAGCTGTCGCCGTTCCTGCCCGCCGTGGTGCTGGTCCTCATCCTCGGGGCGGCGGCCGGGCTCTTCGCGGGGTCCTACTGCTACGCCATGGCCAACCCCACCCCGCACCGCATCCCCACCGCGGTGACGGGGGAGTCCGACAAGGGCGAGGCGTTCGTGGCCGGGATGGAGAAGGCGCTCGGCGCCTCGCTCGTCGTGCAGCGGTACCCGACGTACGAGCGGGCTGTCGGCGCCATCGAAGCCCAGAAGGCCTTCGCGATCATCGAGCTCGGCCCCTCCGCCGTCCGGCTCGACACCGCGGGGGCGGCCGGGGCCTCGGTGGCGCGGCTGCTGACGACGGCCGCGCCGAAGGTCGGCGCCGCGCTGCGCACGCCGGTGGCGGTGCGGGACATCAAGCCGCTGCAGTCCACCGACCCGCAGGGACTCGCGCTGTTCTACATCTCGCTGGCCGCGGTCATCATCGGGTTCGTCGGGGCGATCCAGCTGAGTGTGCACGCGCGGGCGCTCAACGCGGGGGAGCGGGTCGCCTTCACGGTCGTGTACTCGGTCTTCGGCGGGTTCGTCATCTGCGCGGTGGTGGACTGGCTGCTGGGCGTGCTCGACCTGCCGTTCCTGCAGTCCTGGTCGATCCTGGCGCTGACGATGTTCACCTCGGGCATGGTCTTCACGATGTTCAACACCCTCGTCGGCCGCTGGGCGATGATCCCGACCTGGGGCCTGATGGTGCTGCTCGGCAACCCGTCGTCGGGCGGCGCGGTGTCCTGGCCGCTGCTGCCGTCGCCGCTGGGCCGCATCGGCCGCTGGCTGCCGCCGGGCGCCTCGGTCAACGCGCAGCACAACGCGATCTACTTCGCGGGACACCAGTCCGCCTTCCCTTACCTGGTGCTCGCCGCCTGGAGCCTGGTGGCCGTGACGGTCTTCCTCGTCTGGCGGCACCGCCACCCCGGCGGGCGGGAGCGCAACCCCGCACACGCCTCGGCGCCGGCCGGCGCCTGACGGCCCGCGGGCCGTCGTAGATCCACTTGCCGTGCGGTCCGCGCGGGTGTGACCTGGAAGGAGACAGCGGAAGGAGTTCCGTCATGGCCACCTCCTCAGCGGTGCCGGTGCGGCACCACGGTTCGCTCGGACTCGCCCTGCCCGTCACGCTGGGTGTGGTCTACGGCGTCTGGGCGGCGTTCATCGCCCGCCGGAGCGAGCCGCTCACCGCCGGCGACATCCTGCTCGGCGTGGTCGCCGGCGCTGTCGTGGCCGCGCTCTGCTTCGTGCTCGGGAGGACGCAGAAGGCGCTGCCGCGCGAGCTGCGCGCCGCGGCCTACGGGGTGCTGACGGGGGTGTCGGTGGGCTTCCTGCACAGCCTGACCGGCGAGAGCGTCCTGCGGTGCGTCGGCATGGGGCTCGGCTTCGCGGCCGCGGCCACCGCCGCCTCGTACTACGTCCTCTACACCCACGAGTCCTAGTCGGCCGCCGGCCCCGGCCCCGCCCCCGCGTCGTGCACGCAGCGCGCGACCTGGACCCGGTTGGAGACCTCCAGCTTGGCGAACACGCTGCCGACGTGGGACTTGACGGTGGCCACGCCCATGTAGAGCGACCGGGCGATCTCCGTGTTCGTCAGACCCTCGCTGACCGCCATCGCCACCTCCCGCTCGCGGGCGGTGAGCCGGTCCAGCAGGGCGAGCGCGGCGCGCTGCCGTGAGGTGTCGGGCGCTGAGGTGACGGCGGCGATGAGGCGGGCGGTGACACTGGCCGACAGGCTCGGCTCCCCGCCGGCGACCCGCCGGACGGCCTGCACCAGCTCGGCCGGCGGGGTGTCCTTGAGCAGGAATCCCACGGCCCCGTGCCGCAGCGCCGTCAGGACCATCTCGTCGGTGTCGAACGTGGTCAGGATGACGATGCGGGCCGCGCTGCCCAGCTCCCGCAGCCTGCGGGTGGCGGCCAGCCCGTCCATCCGCGGCATACGGATGTCCATCAGGACGACGTCGGGCAGCTCGCGGGCGACCGCGTCGAGCGCCTCCTGCCCGTCGGCCGCCTCGGCGACCAGCTCCACGTCCGGCGCCCCGCCCAGGATCATCCGCAGACCCGCCCGCACCAGCGGGTCGTCGTCCACGATCAGCACCTTGGTCCGCACCGGGTTCACGCCGGCCACGGCAGCCTCGCCAGGAGGGTGAAGTCGCCGTCCTCCGCCAGCCCGAACCGCAGCACGCCGCCCGCCAGTTCGGCGCGCTCGCCCAGCCCCGTCAGACCGACCCCGGCCGAGGGCAGCGGGGAGCCGCCCGGAGGGGCGACGGTCAGCCCGACCGGGTTGCGGACCTCGATGCGCAGCTGCTCGCCGGGCGTCCCGGCCAGCCGCACGGTGACCGGTGCGCCCGGGGCGTGCTTGCGGGCGTTGGTGAGCGCCTCCTGCACGATCCGGAAGGACGTCAGGGACAGCGCCCCGGTGATCGCGGCCAGGTCGGGGGCGGTTGCGCCGGGCAGGCCCGAGGTGTCGAGCCGGACGACCGAGCCGGCCTCCCGGGCGTCGGCCAGCAGCGCCGGCAGCTCGGTGAGCGCCGGCTGGGACCGCTCGGCGCCGGACGGCTGCCCGGACCGGAGCACGCCCAGCACCTGGCGCAGCTCGACCAGGGCCAGCTGCGCGTTGGCGCGGATGGTCTGGGCGGTGGCCGCGGTCTCGGCCCGGCTGAGGTCCTCGCGGAACGTCAGCGCCCCGGCGTGCAGGGCCACCAGGGAGATCCGGTGGGCGAGGTCGTCGTGCATCTCCCGCGCGATCCGGGTCCGTTCGGCGTCGCGGGCCGCCCGGTCGGCCAGGGCCCGTTCCCGTTCGGCGGTCAGCGCCCGCTCGCGCAGCGACGCGAGCAGCTCGCGGCGGGCCGCGACGTAGTAGCCGGTGGCCACGGCGGCCGTGAAGATCAGCAGGATCACCACGACGTTGGCCGCCACGGAGGCCGCGCGGCCGTCCGCGGCGGGGGAGAGCCAGGGACGGTACACGCCCGCGGCCACCGCTCCGCCGGCCGCCGTGAGGGCTCCGACCAGGACGACCCACCGCCGCCGCCGGTAGGTGGCCATCGACACGACGGTCAGCGTCATCGCCCCCAGCCCGGCCACCGAGAGCGGGGCGGCGGCGACCAGCAGGCAGGCGACCGCCAGCGGGTACCGGCGCCGCAGCGGCAGCACGGCCAGCGCGGCCGCGCCCAGCAGGAGGTCCAGCAGGAGTGCGGCGCCCACGCGGTCCGTCCGCGCCGGGCTCAGCGGTTCGGACAGCAGCACGGCGGCCTGCGTGATCCAGGCGGCGGCCCCGAGGGCCACCGCGAGCAGGAAGCGCCAGACCGGTGCCGGGACGCCCAGCGGCGAGGGCGCCGCAGCGGGGTCCCGTGCCGGGGGCGGTGGTGTGGTCATGGGCTCAGAGTAGGCGGCCCCCGGCCGCCGCAGACCCCCCGAAAGGCTCGGTCGGTCTCCACCCTGGGGTGGAGGCGCTTCCGACCCGGAGGGGAGGTTCCCGGCCCGGACGGCCCGCAGTGTGGCACCGGCGGGACAACCCGCGGCGAGTGAGGAGCGGAAATGAGTACCCACAGACGGACAGCGGTGGCGACCGGGGTCCTGTTCATCCTGGCGGCGGTCACGTCCATCGTCGGACTGCTGCAGTACGCACCGATCCTGGACCACCCCGGCTATGTCGTCGGGGGGTCCGCGCAGGCGGCGCGGGTGGCGTCGGGGGCGCTGCTGGAGGTGACGTGCGCCTTCTCGATCATCGGCACCGCGATCGTCATGTACCCCGTCGTGCGCAGGCGCAGTGAGGTCGCGGCGCTGGGCTACGTCTGCTTCCGGCTGCTCGAGGCCGCGATCATCGTCGTCGGGATCATCAGCCTGCTCTCGGTGATGACGCTCAGTCAGGAGTTCGCGCGGGCGCAGTCCCCCGACGCCGCCCCGTACCTGGCCGCGAGCCGGCTACTGGTGGCGCAGCACGACTGGACGTTCCTGTTCGGACCCAACCTCGCGCTGGGCCCGAGCACGCTGATGATGGGCTGGTTCCTGTACCGGTCCCGGCTCGTTCCGCGCTGGATCGCGGCCCTGGGCATCGTCGGGGGGCCGCTGATCCTCGGCTCGGGCGTGCTGGTGATGTTCGGTGCCTACGAGCAGATCTCCGTGTGGGGGAGCGTGTGCGCGCTCCCGGTGTTCCTCTACGAGATGTCGCTGGCGGTCTGGCTGGTGGCCCGGGGGTTCCACCCCGCCGCGCTGGCCGCCCTGCCCGCGCGGACGGCCTGACGCGGGGGCACCCGGCGGGTCAGCCGGTCCCGGCCACGGTCCCGCCGGTCCCGGCGACCGTTCCGCCGGTCCCGGCCACCGGCGTCTCGCCGGAGCCGCGCACGATGAAACGGGTCAGCAGGATCACCGAGCGCGGCGCCGAGCGGTCGCCGTCGATCCGTGAGAAGAGCAGGTTCGCGGCGGTGCTGCCGAGGGCGACCGGGTCCTGACTCACCACGGTCAGCGGCGGGCTGAGCCGTTCGGCGAGCGGGAAGTCGTCGAAGCCGACGAGCGCGATCCGTTCGAACAGGCTGCCCGCGGCCTGGCCGAGGCCGTCCATGACACCGATGGTGATGAGGTCGTTGCTGGTGAACAGCGCGGTGGGCGGCCTACGCAGGGCGCGCAGCTGCGCCAGTGCGGCGGCCGCCTCGGGCTGGGAGCGCAGTTCGTGCCGGACGAGTTCGGGATCCTCCGCCACCCCCCGGGCCGCGAGGGCCTCCTGGTAGCCGGCGTAGCGCTCGCGCTGGGTCCAGATGCCGAACCGGTCGCCGAGGTAGGCGATCCGGGTGTGCCCGTGGTCCAGCAGATGGGTGACGGCCCGGTTGGCCCCGTCGCGGTTGTCGACGGTGACGGTGTCGACCGCCAGGCCCTTGGCGGGGCGGTCGACACACACCACCCGGGTGCCGCCCTCCATGGGCTGCTTGAGGAATCCGTGGCTGCCGATGGTCGGCACGAGGATCAGCCCGTCGACCTGCCGGGCGCAGAACGCCGCGACGACCTCCTGCTCCCTGCGCGGTTCGTCGTTGGTGCTGCCGACCAGGACCAGGTAGCCGCGCCGGTGGGCCTCGTCCTCCACGGAACGGGCCATCAGGGCGTAGAACGGGTTGGCCAGATCGTCGACCACCAGGCCGATGGTGGAGGTCCCCAGGTTCTTGGAGCGCAGGTTGCGGGCGTTGTCGTTGCGCTGGTAGCCCAGTTTGCGCACCGCCTGCTCGACCCGGGCCGTGGTGTCCGGGGACACGGCCGACTCGCCGGATATGACGCGGGAGACCGTCATCGGGCTCACTCCCGCGGCGCGGGCCACGTCCTTCATCGTCGGGCGCTTCACGGGCCTCCTCATCGACGGGTCCCGGTGCGGTGCCGGAACGCGACGCGTGGTTGATGGCCGGCGGGACCCTCCGCACTCCCCGCGTGCGGTCCGGGCACCGGCGGCGCCAACGTTACCCACTCCTGCCGCCCGGTCCGGGGGCGGGACCGGGCTCGCCCCCGTCCGCACGGCGGCGCCCGCCCCCGCCCCCGGGTCCGGCGGTCAGCAGGCGGACTTGTAGAAGTACTTGGTGATGGCGGGATCGGTCATGTTCGCCTTGGTGATGGCGACCATGGGGGTGCCGATCTGCGCGGTCACCTTCTTGCCCTCGATCGCGGCCAGCGCCTGGTCGACGCCCTGGGTGCCGATGCCGCCCGGGTCCTGCGCGACCAGGACGTCCAGGGTGCCGTTCTTGAGCGCGGTGATCTCGTCGGGCTCCGCGTCGAACGCGGCCACCTTGACCTTGCCCTGCTTGCCGGCCGCCTGCAGTCCGGTGGAGACACCCTGCGCGGTGTTGGTGTTGCCCGCGAAGACGCCGCCGAGGTCGGGGTGGGCGGCGAGGGTCGCCTGGATCTGCGAAGCGGCCGTGGCCGGCAGGTCGTTGTCGTACAGCACGGGCAGCAGCGTGATCGCGGGGTGGTTGGCCCGCATCTCCTCGGTGAAGCCCTTGATCCGGGCGTCGGTGGTGGAGACGCCGGGCTTGACGCTGATGACGATGGCCGAGCCCTTGTCGCCCATCAGCTGGGCGAGGGCCTTGGCCGCGGCCTTGCCGCCGGCCTCGTTGTCGGAGGAGATCCGGGAGACGCCCACCGAGGCCTCGGTGACCGAGGTGTCCACGAGCACGACCTTGGTGCCCGCGCTCTGGATCTGCTGGAGCGAGGGGGTCAGGGCGGTGCTGTCCACGGGGGAGATCAGCAGGCCGTCCGGGCGGGTGGCGGCGACCGAGTCGATGATCGGCCGCTGCACCGCGACGTCCCACTGCGCCGAGCCGTTGATCTTGAGGTCGACGCCGACCTTCGCGGCCTCGGCCTGGGCGGCGCACGCCATGGTGATGTAGAAGGGGTCGCTCTTGACCCCGGTGATGAGTTGGAGGGTCTTCTTCCCGGAACCGTTGGACCCGTTGTCGTCGCTGCAGCCGGCGGTCGCGGCCAACACGGCCAGCACGGCGCAGCATCCGGCGAACTTCGTGGCTCTGTGCATGGCGGAGATCCTTCTGTGAGGGTTCGGCCCGAGCAGGGGGAGCGGGAGCGGAGGGTGCGGGCGGGACGCGTCCGGACGTGGTCAGCCGCGGTCGCGGCTGCGCCTGCGGAACTGGTCGAGGTAGACGGCGAGGACCAGGACCACGCCGATGGCGACGTCCTGCCAGTACTGCTGGACGCCGATGATGATCAGGCCGGTGGTCAGGACCGCCGGGATGAAGACGCCGATCACCGTGCCGAGGACGGAGCCGCGGCCGCCGAAGAGGCTGGCGCCGCCGAGCACCACGGCGGTGATGACCTTGAGGTTGTCGGTGGAGTGGCCGGCGATGGACGTGGTGCCGAAGTAGGCCAGCCACATCACGCTGCCGAGCCCCGCCAGCAGCCCGGCCAGGGCGTAGACCAGGACGAGGTGGCGGTCCACGGCGATGCCCACCCGGCGCGCGCCCTCCGCGTTGGAGCCGATCGCGTACGTGTAGCGGCCGAAGCGGGTCCAGGCGAGCACCAGGCCGAAGACGAGGGTGGTGCCGAACGCGATGACCACCAGCCAGGGGATCTGCCCGAAGAGCTTGCCGAACCCGATGGTGTGCTGCAGCTTGCCCGACACGGCCCCGGTGAGGTCCTGGCCGCCGGTGATGATCTGGGCGAGGCCCAGGGCCGCGCCGAAGCCGCCGAGGGTGACGATCAGCGGGGGCACCTTGGCCTTGGCCACCAGCAGCCCCTGCACCGCACCCCACACCAGGCCGGTGGCCAGGGCGATCAGGGCGCTGACGGTGACGGTGCCCCAGCCCGAGGCGGCCCCACCGTGGTGCACGGTGTACTCGCCGGACAGCACGGCGGCCAGGACGAGGACCGAGCCGACGGACAGGTCGATCCCGGCCACGATGATGACGAAGGTCATGCCGACGCCGAGCACCAGGTAGATGGCGGCGTTGGTGGCTATCTGGGTGATGTCGTACGCGGTGAGGAAGGTGTTCGGCGCGGCGATGGTGAAGAAGGCGACCAGCAGGACCAGGACGCCGAACGTCCAGGCCTCGTTGACCGCCGCGACCCGCCGGGCCCACGCCGGCACGGCGATCCGTGTCCGCGTCCGCGCTCGCGGGGAGCCGTCCCCGGCGGGCTCCGGCACCGGCTCCGGCACCGGCTCCTGCACCGGCTCCTGCACCGGCTCCGGCTTCGGCGTCTTCTCCAGCCGCGGCCCGTCCGGCTCCGTCATGTCCCGTCCCGCCATCTCCGGCTTCACGCTCCGCCCCCGTTCGCCGCCGGGTCCAGGGCCCCGGTCATCGCTCCGACCAGTTCCTCGACCGACGACTGCGCGGCGGTGAACCGCGCGACCCGGCGGCCCAGCCGCAGTACCTCCACGCGGTCCGCCACCGACAGCACCTCGGGCATGTTGTGGCTGATCAGGACGACGGCGATACCGCGGTCCCGGACGCGCCGGATGGTGTCGAGCACCCGTCCGCGCTGCACGACGCCGAGCGCGGCGGTGGGCTCGTCCATGAAGATGATCCGGTTGGCGAAGGCGACCGCGCGGGCCACCGCGACCGACTGGCGCTGGCCGCCGGACAGGGAGGCGACGGGGACGCCCACGTCCTGGAGGTCGACGCCGAGTTCGGCGAAGGCCGTGACGGCCGACCGGCGCATCGCGGCCCGGTCGAGCACGTGCAGCCGTCCGAGCAGCCCGCCGCGGAACAGTTCGCGGCCCAGGTGCAGATTGGCCGCCGCGTCGAGGTCCGGGGCGAGCGCCAGGTCCTGGTAGACGGTCTCGATGCCGTGGCGGCGGGCGTCCAGGGGGCTGGTCAGCCGTACCGGCGCGCCGTCCACCAGGATCTGCCCGCCGTCCGGTCTGATGGTGCCGGACAGCGTCTTGACCAGAGTGCTCTTTCCGGCGCCGTTGTCGCCGATGAGTGCGACGACCTCACCGGGCCAGGCGGTGAAATCAGCACCCTGGAGAGCCTGAACATGACCGAAGTGCTTGGTCACCCCCCGCGCCTCCAGGAGTGGTTCTGCCATCGGGAAACCTCCCCGTGCCTTGGTAACGTTCGCAACGATTCCCGGATTGTGGAGGTGACCTGATGATGTGTCAATACTCCGCGCACGGGGACCCTTTGGCCTTTCCAGCCCGGGATATCCCGCCCCTCGCGGCTCAGTGGGCACTCTTGACAGGGCGTCAGGGACACCTCAAGAATCCTGTTCTGATTGATAACGTTCACATGCACTTCGAGCATCCTCCGTGCCTTCAGGACGCTGGCCTCGCGGGCGAGCGGCCTCCCCCACGACAAGGTGGTCCTCCGTGCTCCGATCCCCCTCCGCCCGGCACCGCGGTGCCCCGGGCGCCAATCCGCCACCCGATCGCGCCGCCCCGATGCTGAGACTCGGTGTGGCCCTGTCCTGTCTGCTGCTGACCGCAGTGGGCGCGGTCGCCCTCGCCGCGCCCCCCGCACGAGCGGCGGTGGCCAACCCGACCCAGTACGTCGATCCGTTCATCGGCACCGATGACAGCACCGCGCCCAACCCGGTGCCGGGCGGCGCCGGCGGCAGCACCTACCCGGGCGCGGTGGTCCCGTTCGGCGGGGTCCAGCTCAGCCCGGACACCCCGACCGCCTCGCCGTCCGGCTACCGCGCCTCGGACACCAGCGTCGAGAGCTTCAGCGCCACCCACTTCGACGGCGCCGGCTGCTCGAACAACGAGGACCTCCCGATGCTGCCGGTCACCGGCGCGCTGGGCACCTCGCCGGGTACCGGCTGGACGGGTTACGCGTCGGGGTACACCAAGGCGAACGAGTCCGCGGCGCCCGGCTACTACAAGACCCGGCTGGACAAGTACGCCACCGACGTCGAGCTGACCGCGACCACCCGCACCGGCATGGGCAAGCTCACCTATCCGGCGGGCACCGCCTCGAAGCTGCTGATCAACACCAGCCGCAGTGCCACCGGCAACCGCAGCGGCTCGGTCCAGATCAGCGGGTCCGAGGTCAGCGGCAGCGTCACCGCCGGCGGCTTCTGCGGCTCGTCGAAGACGTACCAGATCTTCTTCGACATCCGCTTCGACAAGGCGCCCACCGGCTTCGGCACCTGGAACGGCGGAACGGTCAGCGCGGGCTCGGCGAGCACCAGCGGCACCAACACCGGCGCCTACGTCACCTTCGACACCACGGCCGCCCAGAGCGTGCAGTTCAAGGTCGCGCTGTCCTACGTCAGCGTCGCGAACGCGAAGGCCAACCTCACCGCCGAGAACAACGGCTGGGACTTCAACGCCGTGCGCACCGCGGCGGACACCTCCTGGGACCAGATCCTGGGCCGGATCACGATCCCCAGCGGCGGCGCCACCGAACTGCTGAAGTTCTACACCGCGCTCTACCACGTCTTCCAGAGCCCGAACATCTCCAGCGACGTCAACGGCGACTACCGGGGCTTCGACGGCGCGGTGCACAACTCCACCCGGCCGGTCTACCAGAACTACTCCGGCTGGGACATCTACCGCTCCTGGGCCGCGCTGATCGCGCTCGTCGCGCCGACCGAGGCGAACGACATCGCCCGGTCCATGGTCCTCGACGGCCAGCAGGGCGGCCTGCTGCCCAAGTGGTCGCAGCAGACCAACGAGGACTTCGTGATGACGGGCGACCCCGGTCCCATCATCGTGAGCAGCATGTACGCCTTCGGCGCGCGGGACTTCGACACGGCCGCCGCGCTGGCGCTGATGGAGAAGTCCTCCAGCGGCGGAACCACCCAGGGCTCCGCGATCCGCGGCCGGCAGTCCACGTTCACCAGCCTGCACTACATCAACGGCGACCCGTCGGACTCGCTGGAGTACTCGGCCTCCGACTTCGCCGTGGCGCAGTTCGCCAAGTCACTGGGCAACACCAGCAGCTACACCACGCACATGACGCGCGCCCAGTGGTGGCGCAACACCTACAACGCCGAGTCGGCCTACGTCCACCCGCGCAACAGCGACGGCAGCTGGCCGTGGCCGCTGGACCCGGCCAGCCAGTCGGGCTACACCGAGGGCAACGCGGCGCAGTACACCTGGATGGTCACCTACGACTTCGCCGACCTCGTCAACTCCATGGGCGGCCGGCAGACCGCCGTCCAGCGGCTGGACCACCACTTCACCGAGGTCAACGCCGGGCAGAGCCGACCGTACTACTACATCGGCAACGAGCCGGAGCACGGCGTGCCGTGGGCGTACAACTTCGCCCGGCACCCGTCCGGCGCCACGGACGCCGTGCGCAAGGTGATGGCCGAGTCGTTCACCACGGGACCGGGCGGACTGCCCGGCAACGACGACCTCGGCGCGACCTCCGCCTGGTACGTCTGGGCCGCGCTCGGCATGTACCCCGCCACCCCCGGCGCCGACACGCTCGCCGTGCACGGTCCGACGTTCCCCTCGATCACGATCCAGCGGGCCGCGGGGGACATCACCATCAACTCCTCCGGCTCCGGCGCCTACGTCCAGGGCCTGAGCGTCAACGGCTCCTCCACCAGCCACAGCTACCTGCGCTACCCGGACGTGGCGGGAGGCGGGACGCTGAACTACACGATGGGCGGAACGCCGAGCGCCACCTGGGGCACCGGCGGGGGCGACGTGCCGCCGTCGTTCCAGGACGGCGGGACCTCGGTGCCGGCCGCTCCCGAACTGGGCGCGAACCTCGCCCAGGGCAAGCCGGTGACCAGCTCGGCGGCCCCCTGCGCGGCGGCGGAGTCGGCGGACAAGGCCGTCGACGGCTCGCTGCGGAGCAACAGCAAGTGGTGCACCAACACGGCGCCGCCGACGTTGCAGGTCGATCTCGGCTCCGCGCAGTCGGTCTCCTCGTTCGTCGTCAAGCACGCGGGGCTGGGTGGCGAGAACACCGCCTGGAACACCGGCGCCTACACGATCCAGACGAGCACCGACGGCTCGGCGTGGACCGCCGCGGCGACCGTCACCGGCTCCCGGTCCAGCCGGACCTACAACCCGGTCCCGGCCCGGCAGGCGCGCTACGTCCGGATGACGGTCAACACCCCCGGCAACACCGGGGCGACCGCGACGCGCATCTACGAACTGGAGGTCTACGGGGGCGGCAGCGGCGGCCCGAGCAACCTGGCGCTGAACCGGCCCGCCACCGGGTCCGCCTCCTGCGCCACCACCGAGACGCCCGACAAGGCGGTCAACGGCAGCGTCTCCGGGGGCAACACCGACAAGTGGTGCTCGGGCGTTGCCGGCACCAAGACCCTCCAGGTCGACCTCGGCGCGGCGCACCCGCTCAGCTCCATCACCGTGCGGCACGCGGGCGCCGGCGGTGAGTCGGCCGGCTGGGACACCAAGGACTTCGACTTGCACGTCTCCACGGACGGCACGAACTGGACCTCGGTGGCCCAGGTGCGCGGCAACACCGCCGACGTCACCACCAACACGTTCACCGCCACCGCCCGCTACGCCCGGCTGTCGGTGATCACGCCCACCCAGAACACCGACACCGCCACCCGGATCTACGAGTTCGAGGTCTACGGCACCTGATCCACCGCACTGCCGGTGACCACCACCGGTGGCCACCGCCCCGGGCCCGGCCGTCCTCGTGCGGCCGGGCCCGGTCGCGTCCCGCGCCGTCCCCGGCATAGGATTTGAACACGTTCAATGTTATGTTCTCCGTCATCGCACCAGGGATGACGTACGAGGTGGGGGCAGCATGAGCGGGACCGCATTCGCCGGCTGGACACGGGCGTTCGAGGCCGAGGTCGAGCGCCGGCGCGCGCAGGGCGATCCGGACTGGGCGGGCGGCGCGACCCTGGGGGGACCGCTCACCCGCAGCCTGCAGCGCTTCCAGGTCGGCGAGGACGGCGACGGGGCGAACCTGATCCGCAAGGCCGACGAAGCGGGGGACCGGGAGTACGCCGCGGCGGTCCGGCTGTTCGTCGCGGAGGAGCAGAACCACGCCCGCCTGCTCGCCGCCCTGCTCGGCGCGGGCGGCAGGCCGCTGATCACGGCCCACTGGAGCGACTCGGCCTTCGTCCGGCTGCGCCGGCTGCTGGGCCTGCGGCTGGAGTTGCTGGTCCTGATGATCGCCGAGGTGGTGGCCCTGCGGTACTACCGGGCCGTCAGCGAGGGCGCGGGGGACCCGCTGGTGAGTGAGGTCGCCGCGCGGATCCTGGCCGACGAGCGGCGGCACGTCCCCTTCCACTGCCTGCGGCTGCGGCAGGCGCTCGGCGCGCTGCCGCACGCGCTGCGCGTTCTGGTCCTGGCCGGCTGGCGGCTGCTGCTGCTCGGTGCCACCGCCGTCGTGGTGTGGGACCACGGCCCGGCGCTGCGCCATCTCGGCGTCGGGCGCCGCCGGTTCGCCGCCGACGTCATGCGGTCGTCCACGGGCATCGTCGCCGACATCCTGGGCACCCGGCCGCTGCAGCCGGCCGACGCCGCACCCGTGGGGGCGCGGGACCGGGCGCGTGACCGGGCGGCGGCCGCACCCGGCCGCGCCGGCTGATCGCGGCCCCCGATCGGCGGGTATCGCCCTCCCGGCCCACGCCCTATCTGTGTAGGTTAGGCTAACCTAAGCAGATGTCGGGCAGGGTGAGGAGCGACCCGTGCAGGATCAAGAACTGGCCGGCCGTACGGCTTTGGTCACCGGCGCAGGCCAGGGCATAGGGGAGAGCGTCGCCCGGGCCCTCGCCGACCGGGGCGCGACCGTCGCCGTGGCGGACCGGGAGCCCGAAGGGCTGGAACGGCTGCGCTCCTCGTACGGGCCCGGCACCATCGCGGCCTACCCGCTCGACGTCGCCGACCGGGCGGCCGTGGACGCCGCCGTCGCCGACATCGAGAAGAACGTCGGCCCGCTGGCCATCCTGGTCAACGTCGCCGGCGTCCTGCGGCCCGCCCCCGTCGTCGAACTCACCGACCAGGACTGGGCCGACACCTTCGCCGTCAACACCACCGGCGTCTTCCACACCTGCCGCGCCGCCGCCCGCCCCATGGTGGAGCGGCGCGGCGGCTCCATCGTGACGGTGGGCTCCAACGCGGCCGGCATCCCGCGGACCGGCATGGCCGCGTACGCCGCGTCCAAGGCCGCGGCGGCGATGTTCACCAAGTGCCTCGGGCTGGAGCTGGGACGCAGCCAGGTGCGCTGCAACGTCGTCTCGCCGGGCTCCACCGACACCCCCATGCAACGGCAGTTGTGGTCCGGCCCCGAGGCTCCGGACTCGGTCCTCGACGGCGATCTCGCCTCGTACCGCACCGGTATTCCGCTCGGGCGCCTCGGCGACCCCTCCGACGTGGCCGAAGCCGTCGCCTTCCTGGTCTCCGACCGGGCGCGCCACATCACGATGCACGACCTGTACGTGGACGGCGGCGCGACCCTCCGCTGACGGAGCGCCCGCCCCGCATCCCCCAGGACCCCAGGACCCCGCGCGTGCGCCCGCCGGTGCGCGCCCCCCACCTGCCCGCCCCAGAATCGGAGCACCCCGTGACGACGGCACACGATGTCGCCCACCACCCCGCCCCCGGCCGCACCGGGACGGCCCACCCCGCCGTCGGGGCGGCCACGGCCCTGCTCGACGCCTACACCCCGGGCGACAACCGCTTCTTCGCGTCGCCCACCCGCACCCTCCTCGCGCACGGCACCCGCGCGGAGGTCCCGCACGACGACCGCCCGCTGCCGGAGCGGGTCGCCGCGACCCTCCGGGCGCAGCGCGCCGCGGGCAACCGCGCGCCCCTCGTCGTCGGCGCCATCCCCTTCGACCACCACGCGCCCAGCGCCCTGGCGGTCCCCGAGACCGTCCGCTGGTCCTCCCCGCTCCACGAGGACCCGCTCATAGCCCTGCCCGCCGCGGCCCCCGGCGCCCGGGTGTGGGACATCCGGCCCGTGCCGGAACCCGAGCGGTACGGGGCGGCTGTCGCGAACGCGGTGGACCGGATGCGCCGGCACGAGTTCAGCAAGGTCGTGCTCGCCCGCACCCTGGAACTGGAGTCGACCGAAGCCGTCGACGTCCCCGCCCTGCTGCAGCGCCTCGCCCGCCGCGACGCCGGCGGCTACACCTTCGCCATGCCCACCGGGCCCGGCCGCGCGCTGCTCGGCGCCAGCCCCGAACTGCTCGTCAGCCGGCGCGGCAACCGGCTCATCGCCAACCCCCTCGCGGGGTCCGCGCCGCGCAGCCCCGACCTGGCCGAGGATGTCCGCCGGGCCGCCGCCCTGCTCGACTCGGCCAAGGACTCGCACGAACACGCCGTCGTCGTCGCCGCGGTGAGCCAGGCGCTCGCCCCGTACTGCGTGGACATCGACGTGCCCGAGCTGCCCACCCTGGTGCGCACCGCCGCGATGTGGCACCTGTCGACCACCGTCACCGGTGTGCTGCGGGACCAGGACACCTCCGCGCTCGAACTCGCCTGCGCCCTCCACCCCACCCCGGCGGTCTGCGGCACGCCGACCGCCACCGCGCGCGGCGTCATCGCGGAGCTCGAACCCTTCGACCGCGGCTTCTTCACCGGCATGGTCGGCTGGGGCGACGCCTCGGGCGACGGCGAGTGGGTCGTCACCATCCGCTGCGCGGAGGCCGAGGGCAGCAAGCTGCGCCTGTACGCGGGAGCCGGCATCGTCGCCGCCTCCACGCCCGGCGCGGAGACCGCCGAGACCGCCGCCAAGTTCGGCACGTTCCTGCACGCGGTGGGAGCCGACCTGTGAGCGCCGCGACCTCCGCCGGCTTCACCCCCTGGCCCGCCGCGTACGCCGAGCGCTACCGCGCCGCCGGCTGGTGGCGCGGGGAGACCTTCGGCCAGTTGCTCCGCGACCGCTCTGCCGCCCACCCCGACCGGGTGGCGATCGTCGACGGCGACCGCCGGTGGACCTACCGGGAGCTGGACGAACGGGCCGACCGGCTCGCGGCCGGCCTCCTCGGGCAGGGCATCGGCAAGGACGACAAGGTGGTCGTGCAACTGCCCAACGTCGCCGAGTTCTTCGAGACGATCTTCGCCCTCTTCCGGATCGGCGCGCTGCCGGTCTTCGCGCTCCCCGCGCACCGGGAGAGCGAGATCCGCTACTTCTGCGAGTTCACCGAGGCCGTCGCCTACGTGATCGCGGACGTGCACGGCGGCTTCGACCACCGGGCGCTCGCCTCGAAGGTCCGCGCCGACGTCCCCACCCTGCGCCACGTGTTCGTGGTGGGGGACCCCGGCGAGCACACCGCGCTGGCGGACGTCGCCCGCGAGCCCGTCGACATCCACGGCGGGCCGAACCCCGGCGACCTCGCCTTCCTGCAGCTGTCCGGCGGCAGTACCGGGGTCCCCAAGCTCATCCCGCGCACCCACGACGACTACATCTACTCGCTGCGCGGTTCGAACGACCTCTGCGCGGTCGACGAGGAGAGCGTCTACCTCTGCGTGCTGCCCGCCGCCCACAACTTCCCGCTCAGCTCGCCGGGCACCCTCGGGGCGCTGTACGCGGGCGCGCGGGTGGTGCTCTGCCCGCGGCCCGACCCCGACACCGCCTTCCCGCTCATCGAACGCGAGGGCGTCACCATTACCGGCCTCGTGCCGCCGCTGGCCCTGCTGTGGATCGAGGCGGCCGAGCGCGGCGGGTACGACCTGAGCAGTCTGGAAGTGCTGCTGGTGGGCGGCGCGAAGTTCAGCGAGGAAGCGGCCCGCCGGGTCCGTCCCGCCCTGGACTGCACCCTCCAGCAGGTCTTCGGCATGGCGGAGGGACTGGTCAACTACACGCGCCTCGACGACCCGGAGGAGGTGATCGTCACCACCCAGGGCCGGCCGATCTCGCCCGACGACGAGCTCCTCGTCGTGGACGACGAGGACCGCCCGGTCGCCCCCGGCGCCCCCGGCCACCTGCTGACCCGCGGCCCCTACACCATCCGCGGCTACTGGAACGCCCCCGAGCACAACGCGCGCTCGTTCACCGAGGACGGCTTCTACCGCACCGGTGACGTGGTGCGGATGACGGAGACCGGTCACGTCGTCGTCGAGGGACGCGCCAAGGACCAGATCAACCGCGGCGGGGAGAAGATCGCCGCCGAGGAGGTCGAGAACCACCTCCTCGCCCACCCCTCCGTCCACGACGCCTCGGTGGTCGCCGTCCCCGACCCCTACCTCGGGGAGCGCACCTGCGCGTACGTGATCCTGCGGGCCGGCGCCGAGCCGCTGAGGGCGCCCGCGATCAAGAAGTTCGTCCGCGAGCGCGGGCTCGCCGCGTACAAGGTCCCCGACCGGGTCGAGTTCGTCGACGCGTTCCCGCAGACCGGGATCGGCAAGGTCTCCAAGCGGGACCTGCGCGCGCACGGCGGCGGGTAGCCGGAGCCCCCTGCCGGCAGGGGGTCCGGCACCACCACCGGTGGGTGTCCAACCCCACTGACCTGGCCGTCCCGCTGTCGCAGACTCGTGCACGTCAGTTCGTCACGACGGAGCACGGGGAGATCAGCGATGACGGGACACACGCGACGGGACGTGGTGCGCGGCGCGGCGATGGTGGCCGCGGGAGGGTTCGCGGCGCAGCTGGCGGGCGGCGGCGCGGCCGGTCTGACGCCGGCCGGAGCGGCGACGGGAGGGGGCGGCGGGGACAGCGAGTTCCCGTTCCTGCACGGGGCCTTCGCGCCGGTGACGAAGGAGGTGACGGCCTTCGACCTGCCGGTCACCGGCCGCGTCCCGCGCGAGCTGAACGGCCGCTACCTGCGGAACGGCCCGAACGTGCTGGGCCTGGAGGACCCCCGGGCGCACCACTACATGCTCGGTGAGGGCATGGTGCACGGGGTCAGGCTGCGCGAGGGCCGCGCCGAGTGGTACCGCAACCGGTGGATCCGCTCGTCGGGTGTGGCGCGGAAGCTGGGCGAGCCGTACCACGGGCCGGTGCCGGCGGACGACTTCGCGAACAACACCCACGTCATCGCGCACCGCGGACGCGTGCTGGCGCTGCAGGAGAGCGGGCCGCTGCCGTACGAGCTCGACGAGGAGCTGAACACCGTCGGCCCGTTCGACTTCGGCGGGACGCTGAACGGCGCGTTCACCGCGCACACCAAGTACGACGCCCACGCCGGTGAACTGCACGCCCTGACGTACTACCCGACGTGGGACCACGTGCGGCACCTCGTGGTCGGCCCCGGGGGACGGGTGGTGCGGACCACCCGGATCCCGGTGGCGGACAGCCCGATGATGCACGACTTCGCCCTCACCAGGAAGTACGTGATCGTCTTCGACATCCCCGTCACGTTCGACCCGGCGGCCGCCGGGGCGGGCGCGCTGGTGCCGTACTCCTGGAACGACCGCCACCCGTCGCGGGTCGGGGTGCTGCCGCGCGAGGGCGGGCGGATCCGCTGGTTCGAGGTACCGCCGTACTTCCACTCGCACACCCTCAACGCGTACGACGAGGGCGACTCGGTGGTCGTGGACATCACCACCTTCCCGGCCCCCTTCTTCGTCGGCGGCCGGGGCACCGGCGGCCCCTCGTCGTCCGGCACCCCGTCGCTGAACCGCTGGACCATCGACCTGGCGCACGGCCGGGTGCGGCGCGCCGTGCTCGACGACCGGCCGCAGGAGTTCCCCCGGGTCAACGAGACGCTGGTCTCCCGGCGCCACCGGTACGGCTACTCGGCGGCCGCCGCCGAGATGTTCACCGCCTACGAGACGGTCGACGGCGTCCCGCCCGACACGTCCTTCAGCAACGCGCTGATCAAGCAGGACCTGGTCCGGGGCACCTCGCAGGTGCACCGGCTGCCGAGGAACTCCCCGGCCGGTGAGGCGGTCTTCGTGTCCCGGCACGGCTGCGACCCGCATCCGACGGCCGCCGAGGACGACGGCTACACGCTGGCGTACGTGCACAACCCGGACCGCGGGGCGTCCGACCTGGTGATCCTTTCCGCACAGGACTTCACCGGCGAGCCGCTGGCCCGGATCCACCTGCCGGCCCGGGTACCGCTCGGCTTCCACGGCAGCTGGGTCGCCGACGAGTGAGAGCGCCGTCCGGCGCCCCGTGGCTCAACGGGCCGCCGCCGCACCCGCCGTACGGGTGCGGCGCGCGGCGGGGACGACCAGGGGGGTGCCGGTCTCGGGGTCGTCGATGACCTGGCAGCGCAGCCCGAAGACGCCTTCGACCAGTTCCGCGGTGACGATGTCGCGCGGTGCGCCCTCGGCCACGATCCTTCCGTCCCGCAGCGCGATCAGGTGGGTGGCGTAGCGGGCGGCGTGGTTGAGGTCGTGCAGGACGGCGACGAGCGTGCGGCCCTGCTGCTCGTGCAGATCGGCGCAGAGGTCGAGGATCTCGATCTGGTGCTGGATGTCGAGGTAGGTCGTCGGCTCGTCGAGCAGCAGCAGCGGTGTCTGCTGGGCGAGTGCCATGGCGATCCAGACGCGCTGGCGCTGGCCGCCGGAGAGTTCGTCGACGTAGCGGTCGGCGAGGTCGCCGACCGCGGTCGCGGCCATCGACTCCTCGACGACGCGCTCGTCGTCGCGCGACCACTGCCGCAGCAGCCCCTGGTGCGGATAGCGGCCGCGGGCGACGAGGTCGGCGACGGTGATGCCCTCGGGCGCGACCGAGGTCTGGGGCAGCAGCCCGAGGATCCGCGCGACCTTCTTCGCGGGGAGCGACCCGATGGCCTGCCCGTCGAGCAGTACGGATCCGGCGGCGGGCCTGAGCATCCGCGACAGGGCGCGCAGCAGGGTCGACTTGCCGCAGGCGTTCGGGCCGACGATGACGGTGAAGGAGCCGTCGGGGATCGCGACCGAGAGGTGCTCGGCGATGACGCGCTCGTCGTAGGCGAGGGTGAGGTCCTCGGCGGTGAGCCGGGGGCCACCGGTGGGGTGCCGCATGGGGTCCTTTCCCGCGGGGTGGTCGACGGGGTTCGTGGGGGGTGTCATATCCGGCCCGCCTTGCGTTCGTTGACCAGCAGCCACAGCAGGTAGCCGCCGCCGAGCATCCCGGTCACCACACCCGCGGGCAGCAGGCGGTCGCCGAACAGCCGCTGGGCGGCGAAGTCGGCGCCCACCAGCAGGACGGCGCCCATGCAGGCGGAGGGCAGCAGGTTGGGACCGGGGGAGCGGGTGAGCCGGCGGGCGAGCTGGGGTGCGGTGAGGGCGACGAAGGCGACCGGGCCCGCGGCGGCGGTGGCGGCGGCGGTGAGGACGACGGCGGCCAGCATCAGCACCAGCCGGGTGCGCTCCACCCGGACCCCCAGCGCGTACGCGGCGTCGTCACCCATCTCGATGGCGCGCAGGGCCCGGCCGTGGCCGAGGACCAGGGGCAGCAGGACCGCGCAGACGACGGCCAGGGGCCAGACCTGGTTCCAGTCGCGGCCCTCCAGCGAGCCGGTCAGCCAGAGGACGGCCCGGGCGGCGTCGACGTAGTCGGCCCGGGTGAGCAGGTAGCTGTTGACGGCGCCGAGCACGGCCGCCGCGCCGATCCCGACGAGGACGAGGCGGTAGCCGTGGATGCCGCGCTTCCACGCCAGCAGGTAGATCGCGGCCCCGGAGGCCAGCGCTCCGGCGGCGGCCCCGCCGGTGACGGCGTAGGTCCCGCCGTGGAAGAGCACGATGACGCCGAGCGCCCCGGCGGCGGAGCCCTGGCCGAGGCCGATCACGTCGGGGCTGCCGAGCGGGTTGCGGGTCACGCTCTGGAAGACGGCGCCGGCGGTGGCCAGGGCGGCGCCGGTGAGCAGGCCGGTCAGGACGCGCGGCAGCCGCACGTCCTGGACGATGAACTCCTGGGCGGCGGTGCCGCCACCGGTCAGGGTGCCGAGTACCTCGCCGGGCGACATCGGGTAGTCCCCGGTGCCGATGAGGGCCACCGCGAGGACCGCGGCGACGGCGGCCAGCAGCACCACCACGGCGGCCGCGCGGGTGTCGAGGCGGATCGAGAGACCGCCCCGGGTGCGCAGTACGGAACCTCTCACAGCTGGGCCATCCTTCGGCGGCGTACCAGGTGGACGAAGACGGGGCCGCCGACGAGGGCGGTGATGATGCCGGCCTGCAGCTCGCCCGGCCGGGCGACGAGCCGGCCGGCGATGTCCGCGCCGAGCAGCAGCACGGGTGCCAGGATCGCGGCGTACGGCAGCGTCCAGCGCAGGTCGGGGCCGGTGATCGAGCGGACGAGGTGCGGCACCATCAGGCCGACGAACACGATCGGCCCGCAGGCGGCGGTCGCCGCCCCGCACAGCAGGGTGACGGCGGCCATCGCCAGCACCCGGGTCCGGGGCAGCGAGGCGCCCAGCGCCCGCGCGGTGTCCTCGCCCAGCGCGACGGCGTTGAGCGGGCGGGCCAGCGCGAGGGCGAGCAGCACGCCGGCGCCGATGAACGGCGCGACCTGGCCGACCACGGTCGTCGTCGCGGTCGCCAGCGAGCCGACCGTCCAGAAGCGCATGGTGTCCAGGGCCGCGGTGTCCAGCAGTTCGACGGCGTTGACGTAGCCGTAGAGCGCGGCGGTGAGGGCGGTGCCGGCGAGCGCCAGCCGCACCGGGGTCGCACCGCGGCCGCCGCCGAGCACGTACACCAGGACCGCGACGGCCGCGGCGCCGAGGAAGGCGAACCAGACGTACCCCGTCAAGGAGGTCACGCCCAGGAAGCTGATGGCGGAGACGACGGCGGCGGAGGCACCGGCGTTGATGCCGAGCAGCCCGGGGTCGGCCAGCGGGTTGCGGGTCAGTGCCTGCAGTACCGCGCCGCCCAGCCCGAGCCCGGCGCCGACCAGCAGTCCGAGCAGGGTGCGCGGTACCCGCAGCTCGCGGATGACGACGTCGGTGCTCGTGCCGGTGCTGTGGAACAGCCCGTGCCAGACCTGGTCGGGCGGGATCGGTTTGGCGCCGGTCGCGATGCTCGCGAGGGCGACGAGCACCAGGACGGCGGTGGCCGCGAGCAGGCCGGCGGCGCGTCGCGCGTCGCGCCTTCGGGGTGCGGCCCGCTCGGTCGCCGGTGGAAGGGCGGGGCTGTCTGACAACATGAACTTAGGTTAGCCTACCCTCACATTGCCGCCCCGAGAGAGAAGCCGCCCCGCCATGCACCTCCCCCGCTCCTCGTCACCGTCCCGCCGCGCCCTGCTCACCGCGGGGGGCGCCCTCGGCCTCGGAGCGCTCGTCTCCGCCTGCGGGGGCGGCGGCGGGAAGACGTCCGCGGAGCCGGCCGGCGCCAAGGGTCCGTGGACCTTCACGGACGACCGGAGGGCGACCGCGAAGGCGGACCGGACCCCCGCCCGGGTGGTGGCCTTCACCGGGGCCGCGGCCGCGCTGCACGACTTCGGCGTCGAGTGCGTCGGGGTCTTCGGACCCACCCGGCTCAAGGACGGCAAGGCCGACCCCCAGGCCGGGGACCTCGACATCGCGAAGACGACCGTCCTGGGCAACGCCTGGGGCGAGTTCAACGTCGAGAAGTACGCGGCGCTCGCCCCCGACCTGCTGGTCACCAACATGTACCAGCCCGACGCCCTGTGGTACGTGCCGGACGAGAGCCGGAAGAAGATCCTCTCGCTGGCCCCCAGCGTCGCCTTCACCGTCGCCGGCGTCCCCCTCACCGGGCCGATCCAGCGCTACGCCGAACTCGCCGCGTCCCTCGGCGCCGACCTCAGGGCCGCGAAGGTCACCGACGCCAAGGCCCGGTTCGAGAAGGCCTCCCAGGCGCTGCGCAGCGCGGCCAAGGCCAAGGGCGGCCTCAGGGTCCTCGCCGCCTCCGGCAGCGCCGACCTGCTCTACGTCTCCACCCCCGGGGTCTACGCGGACCTGAGCTACTTCCGATCGCTGGGCGTGGACGTCATCACGCCGGGCAAGGTCACCGGCGGCTTCTTCGAGAACCTCAGCTGGGAGAACGTCGACAAGTACCCCGCCGACCTGATCCTGCTCGACGACCGCACGTCCGCGCTGCAGCCCAAGGACCTCGCCGCGAAGCCCACCTGGGCCCAACTGCCCGCCGTCAAGGCCGGACAGGTTACTCCCTGGGCCAGCGAGCCGCGCTTCTCCTACGCCGGTGCCGCCCCGCTGATCGAGCGGCTGGCCGCGGCGGTCGAGAAGGCGGTGAAGGTCGCGTGAGCGGGCTGCCCTTCCGCTTCTTCACCGTCCACGTCCTGCGGACGGCCCGGGTCGGAGCCGGCTTCGTCCGGGTCACCTTCGGCGGCGCGGAGCTGCACGGGTTCGTCTCCGGCGGCCGCGACCAGCGGTTCAAGCTGTTCCTGCCGCACCCCGGCCAGGACCTGCCGGTCATGCCCGACCCGTCGGACCCCGACTGGTTCACCGCCTGGCGGGCGCTGGACCCGGCGGTCCGCGGCATCATGCGCACCTACACCGTGCGGGAACTGCGCAAGGCGGGGCAGCGATCCGCCGAACTGGACGTGGACTTCGCCCTGCACGGCGACACCGTTCCCGCCTCCGGCTGGGCGCAGGCCGCCCGCCCCGGGGACCGGCTCGTCATCCTCGGCGCGGTCGAGGAGGACAACGGCGGCGTCGACTTCCGGCCGCCGCCCGGCACCGACTCGGTCCTGATCACCGCCGACGCCACCGCCCTGCCGGCCGTCGCCGGCATCCTGGCCTGGCTGCCGGCCGATCTGCCGGCCAAGGTCTGGATAGAGATCCCGCACGCGGACGACCGCCGCGAACTGCCCAGCCGCGCCGACACCGTGGTGACCTGGCTGATCGGTGACGGCGCGACGCCCGTCCTGGAGGCGGTGCGCGCCGCGGAGCTGCCGGGGAGCACGCCGTACGCCTGGATCGGGGGTGAGTCGGCGGTGGTGAAGGCGCTCCGCCGCCACCTGGTGTCCGAGCGCGGGATCGACCGCCGGGCGATCACCTTCACCGGCTATTGGAAGCGCGGCAGTTCCGAGGACGACCTGATCGCCGAGGTGACCGACTGAGGCAGCGAGCTGACCGAGCCGGACAGCGGGATGACCGACCGGGACAGCGCGGCGACCGGTGTCCCGTTCCGGTCTCCCGGGGCACCGCGCTTGAGTACCGTTCGAGGTGAGCGGTGCAAGAGTGGTCGGGGCAGTTCGCCGTGCCCCTCGGGGGAGGAGGCCCGCACATGTCCCAGAGGTTGACGCGTCCGCTGGTCGCCGCGGTCTGCCTGCTCCTGGCCGGTCCGGCGGTCACGGCCTGCGACGGAATGGACAAGGCGCTCGACTGCGCCAGGGTCGCCACCCGGATCGCCGGGGACGTGCAGGACCTGCAGTCGGCGGCCACCAATATCGGCCAACTGTCGGAGCAGAGCCGCCGGCAGGCCACCGCCGCGTCGCTGGAGAAGCTGCGGCAGGACCTCCGGCAGGTCGGGGGCGGCAGCGGCGCCGACGTCCGCAAGGCCGTCGACGACCTGACCGTCGCCCTCGGCACTGCCCAGGACCGTGCCGCGGCGGGCAAGGGCCCGGACGTCACGCCCCTGGCGGACGCGGCGGGCCGGCTGTCCGTCGCCTGCGCGACGGGGTAGCGGCAGGGACCTCACGGCCGGGAGGCGTCGGGGCGGGCCTGCGGGCGGGCGGTGGCCGCGTGCGCGGCCAGGACCAGCTGGACGCTGTGGTCGACCAGGCGCTCGCGCGACACGTCCAAGGTGCCCCGCAGCCGGCCGGCGAAGAGGTTGGCCAGCCCGCCGACCAGCGCGTAGGCGGTCATCCGGCGGCCCGAGTCGTCCGTGCCGTCCGCGAGCTGGCCGTCGATGAGGTCGGTGAACGAGGGCATCAGCCGGTGGCTGTGCTCGCCCAGCACCGGATCGGCGAAGGGTTCCAGGAGCAGCAGCCGGCCCTTGTGCGGGTCGTCCAGGACGAGCGCGACGAACGCCTCGACGGCGGCGCGGGCACGGGCCTCCGGCTCCGGCGCGGCGCGCTCGACGGCGTCGGCGAGGGTGTCGCGGGCCTCGGTGGCGACCCGTTCGAAGGCGGCGAGCAGCAGGGCGTCGCGGTCGGCGAAGCTCTCGTAGAAGTAGCGGTCGGTCAGCTTGGCGCGGCGGCAGACGGAGCGGACGGTCACCGCCGCGCTGCCGTCCTGGCCGGCCAGGCTCAGCGCGGTCGCGAGCAGGGTCTCGCGGCGCGTCTCGCGGCGGGCGGCCAGGGTGCTGCCACCCCAGGTGCGATCGCTCAACTGGGTCTCCTCGTAGCGGTGTTGACGACACCTGTCCGCACATTCTAGTCTGGGCATCCTAGTCTGATGACACCCGTCATCAGTTGGAGGTGCACCGTGACGGACGTCCGACCGCTCGGACCGGAATCACTCACCTGGAAGTACTTCGGCGACTGGCGCGCCCTGCTGCTGGCGACCTGGGCCGGGTCGATGCAGAACATGCACCCCGAACTCGGCGCCGGGGTCGCGGAGCACTCGCGGTTCTTCGAGGAGCGCTGGGAGCGGCTCTTCCGCTCGCTCTACCCGATCGGCGGCGTCGTCTACGACGGACCGCGCGCCGCCGAGACCGCGCGGGCGGTGCGCGGCTACCACGACACGATCACGGGCGTGGACGGCTCGGGCCGCCCGTACCACGCCCTCAACCCCGGCACGTTCTACTGGGCGCACGCGACCTTCTTCGTGCTGACCATGCATGTCGCGGAGTACTTCGGCGGCGGGCTCACCGACGCCCAGCGGCGGCAGCTGTTCGACGAGCACGTGCGCTGGTACGCGCTGTACGGGGTGAGCATGAAGCCGGTCCCCGCGACCTGGGAGGAGTTCCAGGCGTACTGGGAGCGCATGTGCGCGGACGTGCTGGAGGACAACGCGCCCACCCGGCAGGTCCTCGACGTGGGCGCGGTCGTCCGGCCGCCCGTCCTGCGCCTGCTGCCGGCGCCGGTCTGGGCCGCGGCCCGGATCCCGCTCGCCCGGCTGACGGTGTGGATGACGGTCGGGATGTACCCGCAGGCCGTCCGGGACCGGCTGGGCTACGCGTGGACGCCGCGCGACGAGCGCCGGCTGCGGGCCCTCGGGCACCTGGTGCACCAGGGCTGGCGGCTGGTGCCGCACGAGCGGCGCTACCACCCCCGGGCGCGGGCCGGTTGGCGGCGCGAGCGGGGCCGGCTGCCCCTGGACGCACCCGTCGTCCACACCCCGCCGCGCAACCTCCCGCCGGCCGACCGGCGGCACCTGCCGCAGCACTACCTGCCCGGCAGCTGACCCCCGGGTCCCCGGGCGCGCCCGCCTGCCGCACACTGGGACCGCCCACGCCGGGTCGTGACGCCGGTTCGCGAAGGCCTTCGCGCAGCCCGTTTCGGGGAGTCCGAGGTTTTTCCGTTGTTCCGCCGCCGTGCGGGAGTCTCCTGAACGGCAGGCAAGTGCCGATCCCGGCGGAGGGCGCGCGGGGCGGGACGACGGGCGAACGACAGGGAGCACAGCGCGATGCGAGGAACCGAGCGGAGCGGACCGGACACCGGCACGGTGATCGCGGCCCGGGGCGGCGACCGGCGGGCGCTGGACGAGCTGCTCGCCGGCTGCGTCCCGCTCGTCTACAACATCGTCGGACGGGCGCTGAACGGGCACAGCGACGTCGACGACGTGGTCCAGGAGACGCTGCTGCGGATCGTGCGCGGGCTGCCCGACCTGCGCGACCCGCGGGCCTTCCGGTCCTGGATGGTCGCCATCGCCGTCCACCAGGTGCGCGACCGCGAGCAGCAGCACCGGACCGCGCGCCACCACCGCGCCGACCTGGAGACCGCCGAGCAACTGCCCGACCCCGGCTCCGACTTCGCCGCGGTGACGATCCTGCGGCTGCGCCTGACCGACCAGCGCCGCGAGGTGGCCGAGGCCACCCGCTGGCTCGACGGGGACGACCGGGAGCTGCTCGCCCTGTGGTGGCTGGAGCAGACCGGGGAGCTGGACCGGGCCGAACTGACCCACGCGCTGGGCCTGTCGGGGCGCCATGCCGCGGTCCGCGTCCAGCGGATGAAGGAGCAGATGGAGACCGCCCGTTCGGTGGTGCGGGCGCTGCACCACGTCGGGCAGCCGGGCGGCTGCGCCGAGCTGGGCCTGCTCACCCGGGACTGGGACGGGACCCCGAGCCCGCTGTGGCGCAAGCGGCTGGCCCGGCACGTCCGCGGCTGTGCCGCCTGCGGCGGGCAGGTCGGCGAACTGCTGCCCATGAACCGGCTGCTGGGCGGGCTGCCGCTGCTGGTGCCGCCGGTCGACCTGACCGCGCGGATCCTCCCGGCCACCTCCGGGCACGCGGCGATACCCCACGATGCCGCCCCGCACACCGCCGCTCCGCATCCGCCCGCTTCCGGGGGTACGCCCGGTCCGGGCGGCTCGCACGGTTCCGGCGGTGCGCCCGGGAGGGCGCGCGGGACGCACTCCCGGCCGCCGCGCGGCTCCCGGTCGGTCCTCCGGCGCCCTCCCGTCGCCGGTGCGGCGGCGCTGGCGGCCGCGGCGGTCATCGTCGCGGGCGTCCTGGTCGCCACCCATCTGACCGCCAACCCCGCGGCGCCGCTCGCCGCCGACGCCGCACCCGCCCCGGCGGTGTCCGCGTCCGCGTCGGCCACCCCGCCCCCCGCCGTCGCGCTGCCCGTCCGGCCGTCCGCGACGCCCACCGCCTCCCGGCGGCCCACGCCCGCCCCCTCCGCCACCCCCTCCCGGCATCCGGTGCCGGCGGCCACCGCCCCCGCCGCGCGCTCGTCGAAGAAGGGCGTGGGCGTCTGGACGTTCCCCGGGGTGAACCAGGCGCTGACGCAGTCCGGGGCGAGCTGGTACTACACCTGGTCCACGCAGCACCAGGGGGTCACGGGGTCCTCGGCGGGCTTCGTCCCGATGATCTGGGGCGCCGCCTCCGTCACCGACGCCGCCCTGGCGCAGGCCCGCGCCGCCAGCCCGTACCTGCTGGGGTTCAACGAACCCGACATGGCCGCCCAGTCCAACATGACGGTGGATCAGGCACTGTCCCTGTGGCCGCGGCTGACCGCGGCCGGCCCCACCCTCGGCAGCCCGGCCGTCGCCTACGGCGGCGACACCCCCGGCGGCTGGCTCGACCGCTTCATGACCGGGGCCGCCGCCCGCGGCTACCGCGTCGACTTCATCGCGCTGCACTGGTACGGCGGGGACTTCTCCACTCCCAACGCCGTCAGCCAGCTGAAGTCGTACCTGCAGGCCGTCCACGACCGGTACCACAAGCCGATCTGGCTGACCGAGTACGCCCTGATCGACTTCTCGCACGGCACCCGCTTCCCCACCTCGCAGCAGCAGGCCGCGTTCGTCACGGCCTCGACCGCGATGCTCGCGGCGCTGCCCTACGTGCAGCGCTACGCCTGGTTCGGCCTCGGCGCCTCGGACACCGCCCCCAGCAGCGGGCTGTTCCGCAGCGGGCCCGTCGCGACGGACGCGGGCCGGGCCTTTCGCGCGGCGCGCTGAGGCGCGCGGAAGCACCGCGGGCGGGCGGCGCTCTGGGTAGGGTCGGGGACATGGCTGCACAGTTCGTACGGGAGACGGGCACCAAGGGCGAGTTCACCCGGCAGGCGAACCGCTTCACCGACCGGATCACCGCCGACGGTTCGAGCGGCCGGGTGCCGGAGGCGGGCCGCTACCGGCTGATCGTCTCCCTCGCCTGCCCCTGGGCGCACCGCGCGATCATCGTGCGGCGGCTGCTCGGCCTGGAGGACGCGATCAGCCTGGGCGTGGTCGACCCGATCCGCGACGAGCGGGGGTGGCGCTTCACGCTGGACGAGGGCGACCGCGATCCGGTGCTCGGGATCGGCTTCCTCTCCGAGGCGTACCTGCGGACCGATCCGGCGTACGAGGGCCGGGTCACCGTCCCGGCCCTCGTCGACACGCGGACCGGGACGGTCGTCACCAACGACTACCCGCGCATCACCCTCGACCTCGAGACCGAGTGGACCGCGTTCCACCGCCCGGGGGCGCCGGACCTCTACCCGGCCGACCTGCGGCCGGAGATCGACGCGGTCGCCGACGAGCTGTTCCGCGACGTGAACAACGGGGTGTACCGGTGCGGGTTCGCTGCCTCGCAGGAGGCGTGCGAGCAGGCGTACGACGCCCTGTTCGGCCGGCTGGACGCGCTCACCGAGCGGCTGGCGACCCGGCGGTACCTCGTCGGTGACCGGCTCACCGAGGCCGACGTGCGGTTCTTCACGACGCTGGTGCGCTTCGACGCGGTCTACCACAACCACTTCAAGTGCAACCGGAACAAGCTCGCCGAGAACCCGGTGCTGTGGGCCTACGCCCGCGACCTCTTCCAGACCCCCGGCTTCGGCGACACGGTCGACTTCGACCACATCAAGCGCCATTACTACGCCACGCACGAGCAGTTGAACCCGTCGCGCATCGTGCCCAAGGGGCCGGACCTGTCGGGGTGGACCGCGCCGCACGGCCGCGCGGCGCTGGGGGCCTGAGGGAGCTCCGGCCGACCGCGGAAATGAGAGGCGCCGCTCCCGTATGACGGTGCGTGGCGGGTCGCGCACACGCTGCTGAGCTGGGGGTCCCGCAGGACCTGAGTGTTTCTGCAGTGTGACAGTACACGGTCATCACCTTCCGCCTGAGGAGGTGATGACATGAAGAAGATCACTGTCCGCAAGAACGGCCCGGTCAAGCTGACCTCGGCTTCGTCCCAGTACGGGACCTGGCCCTTCTGCTGATCCGTTCCGCTGGTGGCCCGTGCCCGGGAATCCCTCCCGTGCGCGGGCTCAGGCCGTTGCAGGAGACGTGTGATGACAGCCCCGCACCCGCAATTCCACGAACTGACCTTCGTGACCGACCGCGACGAGGTCACGGTGGGGCGCGCGGACATCGAGTCCTACGTGACGTTCCCGGCGGACGGCGCGGAACTGCTGCGACGCCTCATGGACGGCATGGAGACGGCCGCCGCGGCCCACTGGTACCAGGAGACCTACGGCGAGCCGGTCGACATCACCGACTTCCTCAGCACCCTCGACGACTGCGGGTTCGTCCGCTCCGAGGGCGAGGAGACCGCGCCGCCGGCCCCGGTGCGCTACCAGCGCCTGGGCCGCCGGCTGTTCTCACCCCCGGCCTGGATCGTCTTCGCCGCCCTGACCGCCGCCGCGATCCTGGCGATCATCCGCGAGCCGTCGGCGCGCCCGCACCCCCACGCGATCTTCCTGGCGGACTCGCTGCTGCTCACCCAACTCGTCCTGCTGCTGGGCCAGATACCGGGGCTGCTGTGGCACGAGATGTTCCACGTCCTGGCCGCCCGGCGGCTCGGCGTCGGCTCCCGGATGACCATCGGGCGGCGGATGTACTTCCTCGTCCTGGAGACCCATCTCGACGGCCTGCTCGGCGTACCGGCCCGGCGCCGTTACCTGCCCTTCACCGCCGGGGTCCTCGCCGACGTGCTGCTCTTCTCGGCCCTGACGGTGGGCGCCGCGGCCGACGCGGCGCACGGCGGGCTGTCCTGGCCGGGCCGCCTCGCCCTGGCGTTCGCCTTCCCCACCCTGTTCAGGATCGCCTGGCAGTTCTTCTTCTTCCTGCGCACCGACCTGTACTACATGGTCACGACGGTGCTGGGCTGCACGGACCTGCACGCGGCGGCGACCGCCCGGCTGCGCAGGCAGTGGCGCCGGGTGCCCGGCGTGCGCCCCCGGCCGGCCGACGCCGGACCCTGGTCGCCGCGCGACGCCGCGGTGGCGCGCTGGTACGCCCCGGCGATGATCGGCGGCGTCGTCCTGCTGATCGCCTGGGCGGCCCTCGCCATCGTGCCGGCGCTGGTGGAGTTCGGGACCCGGATGGCCGCCGGGCTGACCGGCGACGGCGCCACCGACCCGTACTTCTGGGACTCCATCGGCTCCGTGACCCTGATCCTCGCCCAATTCGCCCTGCCGTTCCTCCTGCCGGCCAGGAAGAGCGCCCGCAGAGAGGAACGCACCCCATGAGCAGCAACCGCCCGACGCCCCGCCACCACTGGCTCAGCGGGCCCGACCGCACGGTGCGGGTCGCCGCCGCCGGAGAGCTGGCCGCCCCCGGGCACCTGACCGCCGTCGACTGCCACCGGCAGCTGCGCGGGCCGTACACCGCCGCCGGCAGCCTGCTGCGCGCCATCGTCCCCGGCGTGCTGCGCGGCAGGCCCGCGCTGGTCGCCCGGCACGCCATCGAGATCCTGTCGGTCGCGCCCGAACTCCAGGACACCGTCGACGCGCCGCCGCAGACGCTGACCTCGCTCGCGTCGCCCACCGAACGGACCCGGTACTACTCGCCCCTGCGCACCCGCAGGATCGCCCACGGGCTCACCGAATTCCTCAACGCCTGGGCCCAAGACGCCGGGACGACCGCGGGGCGGCCGCAACTGCTGCTCTTCGACAACCTGCACGCCGCCGACCCCACCGACCAGGAGCTGATCACGGTCCTGCTGCGCCGCGCCAGGACCGAGGTGCTCACGATCGCGATCGGCACCTGCGCCGCCCCGGACCTCCCCGACGCCCTGGTACAGGCGCTGGAGCGCCACACGCTGCGCACCGCCCTGCCGGCCGCGCCCGCCACCCCGGACACCCGCACCCCGGACGAACTCCTCCAGGCGTACATCGCCTCCGACGGCACCGGCGACAACCCGGCGGAGGCGGCGGCCTACCGCAACGCCGACCCGCGGCTGCGCGAGGAACTGCACCGCGTCCGCGCCGTCGAACTGGAGGAGGACAGCGACTGGAGCCTGCGGCTGGGCGCCATCGCCCACCACCGCGCACGCGCCGGCGAGCGGACCGACGACGAGTGCCGCGAACTGCTGACCGCCGCCGACTACTGCCTGCGGATGGGCTACTACGACGCGGCCATCGAACTCGGCAGCCAGGGACGGGCGAGCTTCGACCCGGTGGCGCGGGAGCGGCTGTACTGCGTGGCCAGCGGCAAGACGGCCCAGGCGCTGGGCGCGCTGGGGCGCACCACCGAGGCCGAGGCGATCTACCGCGAGCTGCGCGGCCGGTACACCGACCCGGTGGTGCACATGGTCTCCAGCTACGCGCTGGCCATGCTGTACACCCGGATCCACCCCGAGGAACTGCTCGACCCGGACCTGGCCCAGCAGTACGTCCACAACTCCATCGCCATCGCCCAGCAGCTGCCCGACCCCGCCGAGCGCGCCTTCCACACGGTCTTCCACCAGAACGGACTGGCCCTGGTCGAACTGCGCCGCGGCCACCCCGAGACGGCCCTGCGGCTGGTCACCGAGGGGCTCGCCCGGCTGGACCGCGAGCTGGAGGAGGGCGCGCACTCGCTGCACCGCTCTGTGCTGCTGCACAACCGGGCCCAGGTGAACGTGGCCCTCGGCCGGCTGGACGAGGCGCTGGAGGATTTCGACGGAGTCCTCGCCCTCGATCCGTACTACCCCGAGTACTACTGCGACCGTGCCGCGCTGCAGTACAAGCGGGGCGACCTGGACGCGGCGCTCGCCGACTACGACACGGCCGCCACCCTCACCCCGCCCATCCACGAGCTGTACTACAACCGGGCGGACGCCCGCGCGGACGCCGGGGACACCGACGGCGCGCTGAGCGACCTGCGGTACGTGCTGGAGCTCGAACCCGACTACCTCGCCGCCCGGGTCAACCTCATCTCGCTGCTCACCGACGCGGGCGACACGGACCTCGCCGCCGTCCACCTCGCGCAGGGCCTGGAGCTGCACCCGGACGAGCCGGACCTGCTGTGCGCCCGCGGGCTGCTCGCCATGGAGCGGGACGCCGCGGACGAGGCCCTGGCCGCGTTCGACGCCGCGCTCGCCGCCGACCCGCGCCGCTCGGCGGCGCTGGCCAACCGCGCCGTCCTGCACTACGAGGCGGGCGACCACGCGGCGGCCGTCGAGGACCTGACCCGCGCCCTGGCGGTGACCGGTGACGACGCCGACCTGCTGTACAACCGCGGCTTCGCCCATCAGGCGGCGGGCAGTTGGCGGTCCGCCATCGCGGACTACCGGCGGGCCCTGGACCTGTCCGGAGCCGACCGCGACGCCATCGAGTGCCAGCTCGCCGAGTGCCAGAGCGCCCTGGCGGTCGCGGTCGCGGGCTGACGGGGCGGGGCGCCTGAGCCCTCCGCCGCCGCCCGGGTCGTACGGTGGAGAAAGGTGTACCGCCCCCCTTCTCCACCGAACCCGGGATGACGCCATGTGCTGGAGCGCGACCGCCGACCTGGTGGCAGGTGCCGCAATCGCCGCGGTCGGCGCGGTCTGCGTGGCGCGGGTGCGGCGGGCCCGCGATCTGCCGCTCGCGGCGCTGCCGCTGCTCCTCGGCGCCCACCAGATCATCGAGGCGTCCGTCTGGCGGACCGGCGGCGGCGCCGGCCCCGACACCACGGCCTGGGCCGTCATCGCCCTGCCGCTGCTGCCGGTGTGGGTGCCGTTCGGGGTGCTGCTCGCCGCGCCCCGCAGCGCGCGGCGGCGGCTGCTGGTCCCGGCCGCCGTGGGGCTGGCCACCGCGGTGGCCCTCGGGTACTTCCTCGCCGTCGGTACCGTCACCGCCGAGGTGCGCGGCCACACCGTCGGCTACGGTCTGCACCTGCCGTGGCCGGTGCTCGTCGTCGCGGGCTATCTCTTCGCGACCATCGGCTCGCTGCTGCTGAGCGGTGACCGGTGGCTGCGGCTGCTCGGCGGGCTCGTCACGGCCGGGGCGGTGATCTGCGCGGCGGCGTGGCGGCTGGAGTTCGTCTCCACCTGGTGCGCCTTCGCCGCGGCCGCCTCCGTCGTCGTCCTCGCCTGGGTCCGCCGCCGGCCGGCCGGTCCCTGACCCCCGGCGCCGAACGCCGGAAGGCCCCCGCACCGTGCGGTGCGGGGGCCTTCCGGGGCCTTTCAGGCGGGGCGGATCAGCCGCGGCCCGCGATCCCCGCGGCCAGACCGTTGACCCACAGCCGGTCCACGCGGGCGCGTTCCGTGGCGTTGGGCACCTGGTTGTGGCAGGAGGTGCCGGGGCCGCCGCCCGACATCAGCTCGCTGCACGGGCCCGAGTAGTGGTCCGGAAGGCCGAGCACGTGCCCGGTCTCGTGGGCCACGACCCGGGTCGAGTCGTACTGCTGGTTCTGCCGGTAGTCCAGGAAGATGTAGCCGTTGCCGTGTCCGTCGGTGCTGGCGTACGACCCCTGGCTGGAGTTGCCCTCGTAGTAGGCGAAGTCCGCGTTGCTGCCTTCGGCCAGCTTCACGTTCCTCTCCGCGGAGTTCCAGATCTGCGCGCTGCGCGCTATCTGGGACCGGAACGAGGGCGCGTTGCCGGTGCTGTAGATCAGCGTGACGGTCTGCAGGCTCGGGTTGGCCGCGCGCTTGGCCGCCACGGACCGCTGCACGGCCTCGAAGAACGCCTTGTTGGCCGCCGCGTTCTCGTTCGAGCCGGCGTAGGCCTCGTAGGACGCCGACGCCTGGGTGGCGCTCTGCTCCGCCTGGGGGGCGGCGGCGATGGCGGGCACGGTGCCCAGACTCGCAGCGAGGCCGATGCCCAGCGCTGCCGTGAGCAGCACCTTGGGGTATCGCATGGGGGGTCTCCTTCTCCTCCGAGAAGCCGTCGGTCGCCGTCGGGTAGAGCTGAATTGGGGGGAACGGCGACCGGGGCTGGGGGATGAACTGCTGATGCCGGTGAGTGTGCGGGAGGCGCGCACCGTCGCGGATGATGTCAGGGGCCGATAGGCCGGCGACATCACCCGAACCGGCGGGTCGACTCGTACGCGAAAGACGGGTATTGCTGCGATTCGGGACCCTGGTGCGACGTGCGGATGCCGCCATATCCTCCGCTCATGGAGCTCGAGGTGAGGCACCTTCGCGCGCTGTGCGCCATCGCCGATACCGGCAGTGTCCGCAAAGCGGCGCGGCAGCTGGGGATGACCCAGCCGTCCTTGACGACACAGCTCCGACGGATCGAGAGCGCGCTCGGCGGCCAGCTGTTCTCCCGGGAGCGCACGGGCAGCCGCCCGACGCCGCTGGGGCGGACGGTCCTGTGCCGGGCGCGGCCCCTCGTCGCCGAGATGAACACCCTGGTGGCCGAGACGAAGGCGGCCGTGGACCGGGCCGCGGGGCCGCACCTGCGGATCGGCGGCACGGCCAGCCGCGCCATGGCCGGCTGGGTCAGCAGGGTGCACGCCCGGCTGCCGGACGCGGAGACCACGATCCGGGTGGACGTGTCGGCCAACGCGCTGCTGCAGATGGTCGCGCTGAACCAGCTCGACGTCGCGTTCGTCCACGAGGTCGAGGGCGCGCCGCTGCGGATCCCGGACGGCCTCGAACGGCGGGTCCTGGTCGCGCGGGAGCCGCAGTTCATCGCCCTGCACGCGCACCATCCGGCCGCGCGCAAGAGCGTGGTGCCGCTGGCGGACGTCGCGGGGGACCGGTGGATGGTCGACCCGAGCGTGGACGGTGAGTGGGACGGTGTCCGGCGGGCGCTACGCGCGTCCGGGTTCACCCCGCGCGTCGCGTACGGCGACTACCTCACCGCCGCCGACCTGGTCGCCGCCGGTGAGGCGGTCGCGCCCTGCCAGCCGACCTCGCAGCCGCGGCACGGGATGGCGATCCGGCCGCTGCGCGGCGACCCGATCGCGGTCGAACTGTTCATGGCGTCCCGGCCGCCGGCCGAGGGCGGGGCGGACGGGGTGGGGGCCGACGGGGTCGACGCGCTCTACGCCGACCTGGAGGCGGCCTACCGGGAGGCGGCCGCCGCGGCGACCGCGTACCGGCAGTGGCTGGCCAGGAACAACCGGCCGCTGCTGTACGCGGACGAGGTCGAGCTGTCCCGCACCGCCGGCTGCGCCTGAGGCCGGCCGGCCTCAGGCGTCCGGCGGCTGGAAGGCCGCGAGCAGGCGCTCGGCGGCCAGCGTCGCGGTGAGGGTGCCCTCGCGGACCTGGCGTTCGACGTCCGGTGCCAGGCCGCGCACGTCCGGGTGCTCGCGCACCCGGGCCAGGAGCTGGTCGCGGACCATGGACCAGGTCCACTCGATCTGCTGGTCGCGCCGCTTCGCCTCCAGCCGGCCGTCGGTCAGCAGCACCTTGCGGTGCTGCTCCAGGCGCTCCCAGACCGCGTCGAGCCCGGTGTTCTCGCGCGCGCTGCAGGTGAGCACGGGCGGCGTCCACCCGGCGTCCAGCGGCTGCAGCAGCCGCAGCGCGCCGGCCAGCTCCCGGGCGGCGGAGGCCGCCTCGCGCTCGTGCGGGCCGTCGGCCTTGTTGACGGCCACCAGGTCGGCGAGTTCCAGCACGCCCTTCTTGATGCCCTGCAGCTGGTCGCCGGTGCGGGCCAGGGTGAGCAGCAGGAAGGAGTCGACCATGTTGGCCACGGCGGTCTCGGACTGGCCGACCCCGACGGTCTCGACGAGCACCACGTCGTAGCCCGCCGCCTCCATGACGATGATCGACTCACGGGTGGCCCGGGTCACCCCGCCCAGCGTGCCGGAGGTGGGGGAGGGCCGCACGAAGGCCGCCGGGTCCACCGCCAGGCGCTCCATCCGGGTCTTGTCGCCCAGGATGGAGCCGCCGGTCCTGGTCGAGGACGGGTCCACGGCCAGCACCGCGACCCGGTGGCCGAGGCCGGTGAGCAGGGTGCCGAGCGCGTCGATGAACGTGGACTTGCCCACGCCGGGTACCCCGCTGATACCGACCCTGCGGGCCGTTCCCGAGTGCGGGAGCAGCTCGGTCAGCAGCCGCTGGGCCAGCTCGCGGTGGGCCGGGCGGGTGGACTCGACGAGGGTGATCGCCCGGGCGATGTGCGGTCGCGACCCGTCGAGGACGCCCTTGATGTAACTGTCGATGTCGATCGTGGGTGCCATCGGCTCACAACTCGTGGCCGAGAGCGGCGGCGAGGGTCTTGAGCAGGTCGTAGGCGGCGTCCGGGATGACCGTGCCGGGCGGGAACACCGCCGTGGCGCCCGCCTCGTGGAGGGTCTCGATGTCCTGCGGCGGGATGACGCCGCCGACGACGATCGTGATGTCCTCCCGGCCGGCCTCGGCGAGCTGCTCGCGCAGCGCCGGCACCAGCGTCAGGTGGCCGGCGGCGAGCGAGGAGACCCCGACGATGTGGACGTCGGCCTCGACCGCCTGCCGGGCCACCTCGGCCGGCGTCTGGAACAGCGCGCCGACGTCGACGTCGAAGCCGAGGTCGGCGAAGGCGGTCGCGATCACCTTCTGGCCGCGGTCGTGGCCGTCCTGGCCCATCTTGGCGACCAGGATGCGCGGGCGGCGGCCCTCCGCGTCGGCGAACGCGTCCGCCAGCTTGCGGGTGCGCTCCACGCCGGGTGACGTTCCTGCCTCGTCTCGGTACACACCGGTGATGGTACGGATCTGGCCGACGTGCCGCCCGTACACCTCCTCCAGGGCGCTGGAGATCTCCCCGACGGTCGCCTTGGCGCGTGCGGCGTTCACCGCGAGCGCCAGCAGGTTGCCCTCCAGGCCGCCGCCGGGCCGGTTGCCGTTCCGGGCGGCCGCGGTCAGCGCGCGCAGCGCGTCCTGGCAGGCGCCCTCGTCCCGCTCCGCGCGCAGCCGCCGCAGCTTCTCGATCTGCTGGGCGCGCACCGAGGAGTTGTCGACCTTCAGCACGTCGATCTTCTCGTCCGTGCCCACGCGGTACTTGTTGACGCCGATCAGCGCCTGCCGCCCGGAGTCGATCCGGGCCTGGGTGCGGGCCGCGGCCTCCTCGACGCGCAGCTTGGGGATGCCCGCGTCGATGGCCTTCGCCATGCCGCCGGCCGCCTCGACCTCCTCGATGTGCTGCCAGGCACGCCGGGCGAGGTCGTGGGTGAGCTTCTCGACGTACGCGCTGCCGCCCCACGGGTCGATGACCCGGCAGGTGCCCGACTCCTGCTGCAGGAACAGCTGGGTGTTGCGGGCGATGCGCGCGGAGAAGTCGGTGGGCAGCGCCAGCGCCTCGTCCAGCGCGTTGGTGTGCAGCGACTGGGTGTGGCCCTGGGTGGCGGCCATCGCCTCGACGCAGGTGCGCGGCACGTTGTTGAACACGTCCTGCGCGGTCAGCGACCAGCCCGAGGTCTGCGAGTGGGTGCGCAGCGACAGCGACTTGGGGTTCTTGGGGTCGAAGCCCTTGACGAGCTTGGCCCACAGCAGCCGGGCGGCCCGCAGCTTGGCGACCTCCATGAAGAAGTTCATGCCGATCGCCCAGAAGAACGACAGCCGCGGTGCGAAGGCGTCCACGTCGAGGCCGACCTCCAGCCCGGCGCGCAGGTACTCGACGCCGTCGGCCAGCGTGTAGGCCAGCTCCAGGTCGGCCGTGGCCCCGGCCTCCTGGATGTGGTAGCCGGAGATGGAGATGGAGTTGTAGCGCGGCATCTTCTGCGAGGTGTACGCGAAGATGTCGGAGATCACCCGCATCGACGGCTGCGGCGGGTAGATGTAGGTGTTGCGGACCATGAACTCCTTGAGGATGTCGTTCTGGATGGTCCCCGCGAGCTTCTCCGGGGGCACACCCTGTTCCTCGGCCGCGACGATGTAGAGGGCGAGGACCGGCAGCACCGCGCCGTTCATCGTCATCGACACGCTCATCCGGTCCAGCGGGATGCCGTCGAACAGCTGCCGCATGTCGTAGATGGAGTCGATGGCCACGCCCGCCATGCCGACGTCGCCCGTGACCCGCGGGTGGTCGCTGTCGTAGCCGCGGTGGGTGGGCAGGTCGAAGGCGATCGACAGCCCCTTCTGGCCGGCCGCGAGGTTGCGCCGGTAGAAGGCGTTGGACTCCTCGGCGGTGGAGAAGCCGGCGTACTGCCGGATCGTCCACGGCTGGTTGACGTACATGGTCGGGTACGGTCCGCGCAGGTACGGCGCGATCCCCGGGTAGGTCTCGAGGAAGTCGAGCCCGGCCAGGTCGTCGGAGGTGTAGAGCGGCTTGACGGCGATGCCCTCGGGGGTCTGCCAGAGCAGGTCCTCGTCGTCCTTGCCCGTGCTCTCCCGCACGGCCGCCCGCCACTGCTCCCCGGTGACGCCGGCGGCCGGGCCGTCCGCGTCCAGGCTGATCTGCGTGAAGTCCGGAATCGGCCCCGGCTGCCCCGTGCTGCCCTGCATCACGCCACTCCCATGCGGTCGAGGACGGAGGCGAGGACGGCGACCGCGTCGCCGCCCGCGAAGACGAACTCGTCGACTCCGGCCCGAAGGTACGTTTCTCGCTGCTCGCCGGGGCGTCCCGCGAGGAACACCCGCTGCGCGCCGGCCGACACCAGGGCGGCCGCCGTGTCGGCGGCCTGCTCGGCGTAGAGCTTGTCGCTGGAGCACAGGCAGGCCACGGTGGCGCCGCTGCGCGCGAACGCCTCGGCGGCCGTGGCGGCGTCGACCGTCACCGGGTCCTGGACAGTCTCGATGCCGCCCGCCTGGAAGAGGTTGGCGGCGAAGCTCGCCCGCCCGGTGTGCGCCGCGGCCGGGCCCAGCGCGGCCAGGAACGCCCGCGGGCGGGAGCCGGTGGCGGCCAGGTGGGCGTCGGAGCGGGCCCGCAGCGCCTCGAAAGCGTCGTCGCGCCGGACCGTGGGCAGCCCGCCGCCGTCGCCGGTGAGGATCCCGGCCGGCTCCGGCGCGGCCTCGCGCTCCACCAACTGCTCGGCCAGGTGGGGGAACTCGCTGACGCCCGTGATCGGCTCGCGGCGGTGCGCGAGGTCCGCGGACCGCTGCTCCCAGGTGTCGGACAGGCGCTCGGCGATCAGCCCCGAGCGCAGGGCGGCCGCCTGGCCGCCGGCGCGCTCGATCTCCTGGAACCAGGCCCAGGCCGCGTGCGCCAGTTCGTCGGTCAGCCGCTCCACGTACCAGGAGCCGCCCGCCGGGTCGATGACCCGGGCCAGGTGCGACTCCTCCATCAGGATGGACGAGGTGTTGCGGGCGATCCGCCGGGCGAAGTCGTCCGGCAGGCCGAGCGCGTCGTCGAACGGCAGCACGGTGACGGTGTCGGCACCGCCCACCCCGGCGGCCACGCAGGCCACGGTGGTGCGCAGCATGTTCACCCACGGGTCGCGCCGGGTCATCATCACCGGCGAGGTCACCGCGTGCTGGCGCTGCGCCCCCGCGCCGTCGGCGGCCCCGCTGGCCTCGGCGACCCGGGCCCACAGCCGCCGGGCGGCGCGCAGCTTGGCGATGGTCAGGAACTGGTCGGCGGTGGCGGCGTAGCGGAACTCCAGCTGGCCGCAGGCCGTGTCGACGCTCAGCCCCGCGGCGGTCAGCTCCCGCAGGTAGGCGACGCCGGTGGCGAGGGAGGCGCCCAGCTCCTGCGCGGCCGAGGCGCCGGCCCCGTGGTAGGGCAGCGCGTCCACGGTCAGGGCCCGCAGCCCCGGGTACTGCCGGTGGCACAGCGCGGCCAGCTCGGCGGCCGCGGCGGACCGGTCGGCGTAGCCGTCGTGCCGGCCGGTGCGGGCCGCAAGTCCCAGCGGGTCCGCGCCGAGGTTGCCGAGCGCCGACGCGGCCGGCACCCCGCGCGCCTCGTACAGGTCCAGCAGGGCACGGGCGGCGGCGTCGAAGTCGGGGCCGGCGTCCAGGACGATCGGGGCCAGGTCGAGGTAGACGCCCTCGAGGGCCGCCGGGATCCCGGCCACGGGCAGGCCGGAGCCGCCGACGAGGAGCCACAGCGAGGTGACGCCGTTCTCCAGGTCCGCGAGCGCGGCCTCGTTGGTGCGCTTCGCGTCGGGCAGCGCGTGCCGCTGGCGTACGTCCCACCCGGCGCGCGCGGTGCCCTCGGGCCGTCCGGCCCGGGTGAACGGCGGGAAGCCGGGATAGCCGGGCTCCGCGGCGCTGTCCTGTGCGGTGTACAGCGGACGGGTGGCGATCCCGTCCTGGAGCGTGGTGGACAGCGTCTCCTCGGCCGGGGTGCCCGGGACGGCTGTGCCCGCTTTGGTGAGAACGCCTTCGACTAGGCGTTGCCACTGCTCGCGGGAAGCGTCGGGGAACTCGTCGGCCAAGGGGAGTCCGTGATCTGGCGGGACCGTCATGGGGAAAGGCTAGGGCAGCCGCTAAAGGCAGGGCAGGCCCATGACTGTGACCTTGCCCTCGTTGGCTGCCCCCACCGTCCTGAACTGGGGCTTTTGAGCCCCCGGCGGGGGTGGTCCCATGGGGGTTCAGGGGGCCGGACGGGTTCCGCCGAGGGGGTGGGTGGGGCGTTCGTACGCGTCCGGCCGGATTCCGGCCGGGCCCGGAGCGGGCCCGGTCAGGCCTCGATGGGGGAGGCGGCGTCCAGCACGGAGGCCAGCGCGGCCTGCAGGTCCGCCGAGGCGCCGCGCCGGAAGGCGCGCTCGTAGGCCTCGTCGCCTATGCCGGCGCGGGCCGAGCGCTCGCACTCCGCCCGGATCGGGCCCAACTCCGGCGTTCCGCGCTGGGGATGGCCGACCGTGCGCCAGTAGGCCTGCCCGACGCCGAAGACCCCGGCCGCCCGTTCGGCCTCGCCCTGGGCCGCGATGGCGGCGGCCAGCACGTCCAGGCCCAGGGCGATGCCGAAGTTGTCGCGCAGCAGTCGCTTGCCGTCGAGCATGGTGCGCGCGTGGCAGGCCGCGACGGTGGGGTTGCCCGCCAGGAGGGCGACGATGGAGAGCTGGTAGTCGAGATAGGAGCGGGTCCAGCACTCGTCGAGCTCCACGCACCGGTCGCGCAGCGCCTCCGCCTCGGCCCGGGCGTCGCGCAGTTTGCCCAGGCCGATGAGGGCGAAGACCCGGACCAGGTGGCAGCGGAAGCGGGCGGCCGAGGCGAAGTGCCGGCCGGGTTCGACCTCCAGTGCGTGGTCGGTGGTCACCTGTGCGGCGAGCGGCTGTCCGGTCAGCACGGAGATGAGGCTGCTGATGTTGGCGGCGGCGACGACCGCCTCGTTGTCGCCCTCCTCCCAGGCCGCGCGGGCGGCGTCCACGCTCAGCCGGCGGGCGTCCTCGTACTGGCCCTGCAGCGTCACGGTCAGGCCCAGCACCCACAGCGCCCGGGTCCGTTCCGGGCCGTGCGCCGGGTATGCGGCGAGCCCCTGCTCCAGGTAGCCGCGGGTCTCGTGGAGCCGGCCGGAGCCGCTCCAGAAGAAGCCGATCAGCCCCGCGAGGTCCAGCCCGTAGCGGGGGGCCGTGGCCAGCAGGTGGTCCAGGGCGGTGCACAGGTCGGTGCGCGCCGTGTTGACCCAGCGGTACCAGCCGGCCTGGTCGGCGCTGAGCCACCCCTCGTCGGCCTGGCGGGCCAGCCGCAGGTAGTGGAAGGCGTGGCGGTCGGCCAGCGCGGACTCCTCCGCCAGCGCGCGCAGCCACCACTGGCCGTACTCCCGGATGGTGTCCAGCATCCGGTAGTGGTCGCCGTCCCGGCGCACCACCGACTGCGCCACCAGCCGTTCCAGCACCGGGCCGACGGCCTCGGCGCTCAGCGGGCCGCCGGAGCACACCGAGCGGGCCGACTCGAGGTCGAAGCCGCCCCGGAAGATCGTCAGCCGCGCCCACAGCAGCCGCTCCACCGGCCGGCACAGCTCATGGCTCCAGCCGATCGTGGTCCGCAGCGCCCGGTGGCGCTGCGGCCACACGACGAGGGAGCGGCTGACCAGGTCGAAACGGGAGCCGAGACGTTCGGCGACCTCCTGGACGGTGGCCCGGCCGACCTGGGCGGCGGCCAGCTCCAGGGCCAGGGGGACGCCTTCCAGCCGGCGGCAGATCGCGAGGACGGCCTCGTCGGCGCCGGGCTCCGCGAGCCGGCCGGCGGCTCCCGCGGCGGTGGCACGCTCCTTGAACAGGGAGGTCGCGTCCTGGCCCTCGGCCGGCATCGGCAGCACGTCGATCACGTGTTCCGCCTCCAGGCCGAGGGGCTGGCGGCTGGTGGTCAGGACGGTCAGGCCCGGCACGGTGGTCAGCAGGTCCGCCACGAGGTCCCGGCAGCTGTCGACCAGGTGCTCGCAGGAGTCGAGCACCAGCAGCATCTCCTTGCCGGCGAGCCATTCGCACAGCGACTCGACCGGCATGCGGGACGTGTGGTCGGCGAGGTCGACCGCGTCCGAGACGGTGGCCAGCAGCAGCCGTTCCCCGTCGAGGGACGACAGGTCGCTCCACCACACGCCGTCCTGGTACCGCTCGGCGGCGCGGGCCGCCGCCCGTAACGCCAGCCGTGTCTTGCCCACACCTCCGATGCCGGTCAGGGTGACCAGCCGGTGTCCGGTCAACGCTCCGTCCAAGCAGGTCAGTTCGCTGACGCGTCCGACGAAACTGGTGGATTCCTCGGGAATGTGCCCCATCACGCGCCCAGTCTGGCACTCGCCGGAAGCCCGGGCGGCCGGGACGCGGAATCCACCCTGTCCGGAAGGCGCCCTACCGCTTCCGGAAGGGACGATCTACGGTCGAATTGGTTACCTCAGGCGACCAATCGTCGCGCGGCCACCCCGGAGGTGCATGTTCGCCATGACCCACACCGACGCCGTCCACTCCCACAACGGTCCGTCCGCCGGCCACGCCGACCCCGCCTTCCCGGCACGGCGCGGCTGCCCGATGGATCCGCCGGCCCTCCTCGGTGAGCTGCGCGAGCAGGCGCCCGCGTCCCGCGTCACGCTGTGGGACGGCAGCCGGCCCTGGCTCGTCACCCGGCACGCGGAGGCCCGGCAGGTGCTGCGGGACGAGCGGTTCAGCGCCGATTCCGGCCGGGACGGCTTTCCGTTCGTCTCGCCGGCCGCCACCGCGCTGCGCGACTCGCCGCCCTCGTTCATCCGAATGGACCCCCCGGAGCACGACCGGCAACGCCGGATGGTGACGCAGGAGTTCATGATCAAGCGCGTCGCGCGGCTCGGCCCGCGCGTCGAGCGGATCGTCGACGGCCTGCTCGACGACATGGTCGCGGCCGGCCCGCCGGCGGACCTGGTCGACGCGTTCGCCCTGCCGCTGCCCTCGCTCGTGATCTGCGAACTGCTGGGCGTCCCCTACGCCGACCACGGCTTCTTCCAGGACCGCAGCCGGGTGCTGCTGAACCAGCTGGCCCCCGTCGAGCAGGTGCGAACCGCGCGCGACGAGCTGAGCGGCTACCTGCGGGAGCTGGTCGAGGAGAAGGCCGCCCGGCCGCGGGACGACCTGCTCAGCAGGCTGCTCACCGCCCGCACCGAGCGCGACGAGCTGACGGTGGACGACACCGTCCGGATGGCCCTGCTGCTGCTCATCGCCGGGCACGAGACCACCGCCAACATGACGGCGCTGTCCGTCCTGGACCTGCTGCAGCACCCGCGGCAGTGGGAACTGCTGTGCGCCGATCCCGGCCGCGTGGCGGGCGCCGTGGAGGAACTGCTGCGCCACCAGACCATCGTGCACACCGGGCTGCCGCGGGTGGCGCTGGCCGACGTGGAGATCGGCGACATCACCGTCCGGGCGGGCGAGGGCGTCCTGGTCTCGCTGGCGGCGGCCAACCGGGACGAGCGGGCCTTCCCCGAACCGGACCTGCTCGACGTGGGGCGTCCCGGCCGCCGGCACCTGGCCTTCGGCTTCGGCGTCCACCAGTGCCTGGGGCAGCCGCTGGCCCGGCTGGAACTCCAGGTCGCCCTCACCGGCATCGTGCGCAGGCTGCCGGGCCTGCGGATCGGCGTGCCCGCCGGGGAACTGGCGTTCCGCGACACCATGGCGATCTTCGGACTCTTCCGGCTGCCCGTCGTCTGGTGACCGCGGGACCGCTCGGCCGTGGGTCGGTGTGACCACGTGCCGTCCGTCGCCCCTGCCGCCCCGTCGCCCCCGTCGTGAAGGAGTAACCCCGTGCGCGTCACCGTCGACCGTGCCCTGTGCTGCAGCTCGGGCCTGTGTGTCCTGACCGCCCCCGACGTCTTCGACCAGGCGGACGACGACGGGCGCGTCGTCCTCCTGGTGGAGACCCCGCCGGAGGACGCCGAGTCCTCCGTCGAGGAGGCGGTCGCCTGCTGCCCGGCGGGGGCCATCAGCGTCCGGGACTGACGCCGCGGGCGGCCCGCCGGGGGTCGGTCAGTACGAGCGCTGCCCCCGCAGGGCGCAGATGCACCTCGTGCGGTGGCAGCGCGGGCAGACGACGCGCACGACAGCGTTCAGCAGCAGGCGGGAAGAATCCACGGCACACCTCCGGGTCTCGCGGGGGACATTCGTCGCTCGTCGTGTACCCCCTCTCCGGGGGGCCACGCCCCCCGCCGTCGCGGGCGGGGCCCGTACCGTCGCCGCGGATGTCACACTCCGGCCGTCCGCACCGCTCTCGGGTGGTACCAGCGACAGGAGGCCCACGATGTCCGACGCCCCGCCCGCCGACGCCCCGCCCGCCGACGGCGCCCCCGAAACGGCGGCGGACGACGCCACGAAGGTGTTCGTGGGCCACCGCGAGCTGCTGTTCTCCATCGTCTACGACATGCTCGGCAGCGTCGCCGACACCGAGGACGTGCTGCAGGAGACCTGGCTGGCGTGGACCTCGCGGGCGGGAGCGCCCGGCGCCGAGCCGATCGCCGCCCCGCGCCCGTACCTGGTGCGGATCGCGGTGAACAAGGCGCTCGCCCGCCGGGCCGTGATCAGCCGGCGCCGGGAGACGTACATCGGACCGTGGCTCCCCGAGCCGTTGATCACACCGCTCACCGACCCGCCCGACCCCGGCGACGGGGCCGACGCCGCCGAGCGCACCGAGTCGGTGTCGATGGCGCTGCTGGTCGTCCTGGAGACCCTGACCCCGCTGGAACGCGCGGTGTTCGTCCTGCACGAGCTGTTCGGCTACGCCCACACCGAGACCGCGGACATCCTCGGCCGCACCCCCGCGGCGGTCCGCCAGCTCGCCCACCGCGCCCGCGAGCACGTGCACGCCCGCCGCCCGCGCTACCGGGCCGACCCGCGGCTGCGCCGGCAGGTGACCGAGAGGTTCGCCGCCGCGGTCTCCGGCGGCGACCTGCAGGGGCTGCTGGAACTCCTGGCGCCCGACGTGACGCTGTGGGCCGACGGCGGCGGCAAGGCCACCGCCGCCGGGCGGCGGCCGGTCCACGGCCGCGACAAGGTGGCCAGGGTGCTGTCCGCCGGCGCCGGCCGCACCGGGCGCGGCCTGGACATTCGCTACGAGCGGATCAACGGGGACCCCTCGGCGGTGCTGTTCCGTGCCGGGACGCCCTTCGCGGTGCTGGTCGTCGAACTGGTCCCGGGCAGCGAGCGGGTGCAGGGCATCTACTTCGTGACCAACCCCGACAAGCTCTCCCGCCTCGGCTAGCGGGAGCGCAGCGTTTCGACGAAGTGCTCCAGCACCGTCGCGAAGACCGCGCGCTCGTCGGCGGGCCACGACGCGAGGGCGTCCTCCACCTGGCCGACCAGGCGCACCCGGGCGACGTCGATGGTGCTCCGCCCCCGCTCCGTGAGGCGCAGCAGGGTGGACCGGGCGTCCGCCGGGTCGGGTTCGCGCGCGACCAGGCCCGCGTCGGCCAGGCGGCCGGCGTACCGAGTGGTCGCGGTGCGGTCGATGCCGATCTCCGCGGCGAGCCGGCTGCTGCTCACCGGTTCGAGGCGGGCGATCCCGCTCAGCACCGGATAGGTGGTCTCGTTCACGCCCTCCAGCTGGTCGACGAGTCCGGCGTACAGGCCGGCTCGGGTGCTGCGGCGGAGCAGCAGGCCGAGGGAGGCCTCGACGCGGGCGGCGACCGGGGTGTTGTCCATGCGGAGAGTGTACGTGCCGGCGGCACGTTTCTCTGTTACCGTCGGAGAAGCGTGCCGCTGGCACGCATTATCGGCGGCGAGAGCCCGGGAAAGAGGTCCCCCATGTCCGAGTCCAGCACCTTCGAGTCCAGCACCTTCGAGCCCACCCCGTCCCAGCCCACCCCGTCCGCGTCCGCGCCGTCCGGGCCGGTGACCGCGCGGGACGTGCTCGCCGACGGCCAGGAGGGTGCCGAGTTCAACGGGCTGTTCGTCCGGAAGGGGTCGATCGCGGCCTTCCTCGCCAACGCCAGGGCCCTGGAGAGCCTGGATCCGGCCGGGGCGGAGTACCGGGCGGTCGCCGCGGAGATCCGCGAACTGGGGCCCGCCCTCGACGCCCTGGGGCTCTTCGACGTGCTGAGCGTCAGGAACCCCGACGTGGCCGCCGTCCTCGCGTCCGCGGCCGGCTGAGGCCCGGCGTCCGGCGGCCCGTTGCAGGGAGGGGGTGCGCCGAGTGGCTCCGCTCTACCACAACTGCCGCCATTGCCGCAGGATTTCGCCGAATGGCGTCCGGATCCCGTCGAGCACCCGTACGGTAACTCGCGTCGACCCTGACCCCGTCGGTGCCCGTGCACGATCGTCCCGTATCCGAGGGAGCCGTCGTGGAAGTGTCCAGCACGCCCGTGTTCGCACCGGACCACACCCACACCCATGGTGACTGCACCGTGGTGCCGCTCCGCGGCGAGATCGATCTTCTGACCGCCCCCGGCCTCAGCCGTTTCCTGGACGCGCTGACCGCGGGCCTCCACCCCGACCTGCTCATAGACCTGCGGCAGGTCGAGTTCCTCGACGGCAGCGGCATCAGCACCCTGGTGCGCGCCCGCAGCCGCGCGGTCGCCCGCGAGGGGCGGCTGCGGCTGGTGTGCACCCACCCGCCGCTGCTGCGGGTCCTCCGGCTGCCCGCCCTCCAATTGGGCTTCGACGTCCTCCAGGACCTCCCGGCCCCGGAAGCGGCCGCCTAGCCCTGCCAGGGGCGACCGGCCCCGGCCGGCACCCCGGCCGCGGGGCCCGCGCCCGGGGTCCCGCCCCCCCCGGGGGGCGGCCGCGGCCCGGGCCCCGCGGGGCCCCCGGGAGAGCCGC
>NZ_JBEYJD010000039.1:0-84983 GCF_040636125.1 Streptomyces sp. NPDC006733
CGGCGCTCATCGAGCCGTAACGGCGTATCTATCCTCGGATGCGGCCTCGGGCTGCCCGGGCTGCTTTGCTGTGCGAAGGATGTGGCCCGCGGGCCGCTCCGGCGGCGCCGGGCCGACCGCGCCCCCGTTCCACAGCCCGACAGCCCGACTGGAGAGACACATGGCCGGTTTCAACGTCAACGCCGCCCGCGCCCAGCGCCTCGAAGCGCTCGGCCGCGCCTGGACCTTCGAACTCGACGGGGACGCCTTCGAGCTCCCCACCGAGCTGAACCGCACCACCGCCCGCAAGCTGCGCGACCTCGACGACAACGACATCGACGGCCTGCTCCAGCTCCTGCTCGGCAGCGCCCAGTTCGACCGCTTCAACCAGCACGAGGTCACGATGCAGGACATCGGCGCCATCCTGGAGGCGTACGGCCAGGAGACCGGGCTCGGCCTGGGGGAAGGCTCAGCCTCGGCGAGTTCGTAGACGAACACGCCGAGGCCCTCGAGGCGGACCTCCTCCGCCATTACGGCCTCGACCTCCTCGACTGGCACCGCGGCCGGCTCTCCAGCCGCCGCCTCTCCGTCCTGGTCGCCCACCTCCCCCGGGACAGCGCCACCCTCCGCGAACTCCACGGCGAAGCCGCCGACTGGTCGGTGACGGACTACCTCCTGGCCGCCGCGGTCGACCATCTCGCGGAGTCCAACTGGATGTTCGCCACGGTCAACCGCGACGAGGACTCCGACCCCCTGGAGTTCCCCACCCCGACCCCCCGCCCCGGCAGCACGGACGCCCCGCAGCCCGCGGCCCAGGATTCGCCGCCGCACCCGTCGGACACGGAACTCATCCGCTTCTTCTCATGACCCTTTACCGGGGCAGCTGGACCTGGTCCGTAGGGCCTTTCGCGGCCCAGCGGCGAAAGCCCAGCGTGATCGCCCGATAACTCCAGGACTCGCCGGAGAAGCACCACAGGTTCGACAACAGACCGCCGCGCCGGGCGGACCGGTCAGACCACTCGTAGCCCACGTCATCGACCTCGGCAAAGCACTGCCAGAACGTATTTCGCGGCGAACTCTCGGCAATCTTCCGGATCAGTTCCTTCGTTCCGAGCTCTGACATTCTGAACAGCACAAGCTGCGCATCAGGACCGCCGGGGAATTCGGTGCTCACGAAAGAGGCAGCAGATTCCATGTCGCTGCCCACCCAACCGACTTCCTGCTCGAGGTAATCCTCGATCCTACTGGAGGGGAGCCGCGGTCCCAGAATGTGTCGGCTATTGGGGAGGGTCGCCCACTCAGCGATCCACTCATCCACTGTTTCGAGGTGGACCGTCGGAGTCCGCAGAACTTCGGGAGCTCTGTCGGAGTAATAGATGACGTCAAGTCCCGCGCCCGGCGAGAACGCCTCCGAAATAACCGCGGCGCGCTTGACGAAGTAGCCGGTCGAGTATTTTCCCGCGAAGAATCCTGTTGCTGGAGCAACGAATATGACGCGCGCTCCGAGCCCGTCGGGCACGGACCGTCGGACCATTCTCCGCACACGCTTCACGTGATCCATGGCCGGATGCTATCGGTTCGCTCGCGCGCCCAGGAGCAGTTGGCAGCATTGGAGCGCCTTAAAGATGACACGAAACCTCCCAGAAGTAGATAGAGATCTCAAAACCGCAGAATCAGACATCAGCAGCCTGAGAAATTCCCTGTCCACGCTCACCACACGGGTCGACGGCCTGCATACGTCGGAAAAGAAAACGGTTTCCCACCTCAAGGAGAACAGCAAGGACATCGAGAAACTGAACGAGAAGGCCAAATGGATTCGCTACATGCTCGTCGGCACCGTCCTCACCGGGCAGTTTCTCAAGGTCGACCCGTCCATCGTCAAGATCGACGAGAAGGGTCTTTCCATTCTCGGTGCGGCAAGGCCCTGGCCCGCGAAGTTCACTGGCAAGGTGAAGAAGATCGAAGAATTCATGCGCACCGCGAAGGAGAAGAGAGACGCGGAGGACAAAAAACTGGCTGCCGCAGCCGCCAAGCGCAACCTGGACAATGCGTTCGAAGCAATCGCGAAGCATGATACCGAGATCAACGAACTGAAGCGCGTCCGGCAGGAGTCCGCCGAGTCCCTCAAGCGGGCCCAGCAGAACAAGAACAACCAGCTCACAGCTGGTTCCGACACGCAGCGGAGAAACGCCAAAGGCAGGGGCGCGGATACGGAGAATCCCAGCGCACGAGGCGTCGCCGGCGACGTGAAGATGTTGCGCGGTGCCATCGAAGAACTCATCAAGACCCTGGGGGGCGTCTGACATGACATTGATAGCGTCACTGAACGGCTCGACCTCCTCCTTCCGCCGCCTGGGATCCGCCGCCGGGCAGCTCTCGGCAGCGTTGAACCGCATCAAGTCCGCCGCCGGCCAGGCCGGCACCGGGATCAACCAGACGAAGACCGCGGCGAGCCAGGGCCTTCCCGTTCTCACGCGGATGAAGTCAGGGGCGGACGGGGTGAGCACGTCCCTCGGCAAGCTGCGGACCTCCGCCACCCAGGGCGGGTCCGGGCTCAATCAGCTCAAGTCCACCCTCGGTACCACCGATGCCTCGCTCACCAAGGCCAAGGGCGGAGCCGACAAGCTCAAGGCCTCGCTCGATCGGCTGAAGACCTCCGCCGGCGGGTCGCATGCCGCGCTCAAGGACGTGAAGTCGCAGGCCGACGCCGTCGAGAAGTCCGTCGGCAAGGCCGGCAAGGGCGCTGACGGGACCGGTAAGGCGATGGGTGGGCTCGGGAAGGGGCTCAAGGGGGCGAGCCTCGCGCAGAAGGGGCTCAACCTGACCATGATGGCGAGTCCGTTCGGGCTGGTCATGACGCTGCTGGCGCCGCTGATCACGCAGTTCGTCAACATGGACAAGGTCACCGCCCTGCTCAAGAAGGGCATGGCGCTCGCCTGGAAGGGCATCAAGTCCGGCGCGTCGAGCGCCAAGGACTTCCTGGTGCCGCTGATCAAGGGCCTGGCGAACGCGTACACGTTCCTGCCGCGGTCGCTGATCAGCATGTTGAACGGCATGATCGGCGCGCTCAACGGGATCAGCTTCACCGTTCCCGACTGGGTGCCGCACTACGGCGGCCGGCACTTCGGCGTGCACATCCCGTCGATCCCCCAGATCCCGCAGCTCGCCGAGGGCGGCGTCGTCCAGCCGCGCGTCGGCGGCCGGCTGGCGCTGCTCGGCGAGGCCGGCGAGGCCGAGGCCGTCATCCCGCTCAGCAAGCTGGAGCGGGTGCTGGGGCAGGGGTCGCCGGCCGGGGCGGCCGCGATGCACCGGCTCGCGCAGGCCGTGGAACGGCTGGCCGAACGGCCGGTCGAGGTCAAGGTCGACTCCCAGACCATCGCCCGCGCCGTCCTCGTCGGACAGCGCCAGCTCGCACGGAGGTGAGCGTATGAGCAGCAATCTATGGATCGGTTCCCCCGTGAGCGGCCTGCGTGAGATCACGCAGGCCGCTCGTTCGTGGGACCGCAGCGCGGACCTCGGGGTGACGGAGTTCCGGGCACTGGACGGCACGGTGACGCTCTCGCGCACCCGCTTCACCCCGCGCCGCACCAAGCTCTCGTGGGACTGGCTGCTGCCGGAGGACGCCCGGCACCTGGACCAGCTGGCCCGCCGGGTGACCAGTTTCGGCTCCTGGAGCAGCGGAAACGTGGAGCCGGGCCCGGTGGCGCTGATCGACCCGGCGGCGGCCAACCTGCTGGGCGCGCTGCAGGCGGCTGGCCGCAGCGGGCCCGCCGCATCCGAGATGCCCTGGTACGCGGCCAAGGGCGGGGTGGCGTTCACCCCGTTCATGGGCAACGGGTGGATCGCGGTCACCAAGGCCGTGGACGACACCGTCGGGTGGCGCCACGGGACCTGGCCCGGCTGGCCGGTGGCCGCCGGCATGCGGATCTCCTGGCAGTTGCCCGCCTGGTGGAACGAGGCGAAGTGCACCGCGCAGCTGGACTGGAAGGGCCCGTCGGGCGACTACCTGTCCAGCACGAAGGCGGCCGGCCGGAGCCTCAGCGCGGACGTCCCGGCCGGGGCGTGCTTCGTCACGCCGCTCGGAGTCCCCGGCGAGGTCAGCAACCTGCTGGGCATCGACGGCGCCTGCCTGGCCGTCGACGGGCCGGCGGTCGCCGGTGCGCCGGGGGACGGCTGCCCCGCGATGTGTGTCACCGCGTACTCCGACACCCCCGCGCCGCGCCTGCCCCACCGCAACATCTCGATCGACCTGGTGGAGGTGAACAGTGCGATCCGCTGATCCGAAGCTCGCCGCGGCCCTCGCCTCGGGAGAGCGGACACCCAGCCACAGCACCCGGCTCGGGGGCACGGTCCTCGGCGGCACCCTGGCCGTCGGCCGGCTCCAGGCCTGGTCCGTGGAACGCTCCTACAACACCGATCTGCCCGCCGCCATGCGCGCCTTCTCCGGCAGCTCCGCCGCCCAGCTGGAGCTGGACATCTCCGGTACGGAGGAGGAGTCCGCCCCGCGGCTCTACTCCCCCTGGGCGCCGCGCATCCCGGGAGACGCGGTCCGGCCGGGCCAGACCGTGGTGCACGCGGCCGGGCTCGACGGCCACGACCTGCCCGTCTTCCGCGGCACGGTCCGCTCCCGCAGCGCCGCCTCCGGCGGCGACACGGTGCACATCACCGCGCTCGACGGCGCGGAACGGCTGCGCGGCCCCGCGCAGTTCAACAACCCGTACTCCGGGTTCAGCTGGAAGCGGCCGATCGCTTCCGAGGTCTGGTGCGTGGACGAGTTGCTGCGCCAGGGCGGCCTGGCCAGCTGCCAGCCGCCGCGCGCGCCGGAGGCCGACGTCCTCGACTCGAACGGGCAGGGCGGCGACACCGACCTGTTCACCGTGCTGTACGCCTCCCTGCACGGCGGGGTGAACTCCGCCTTCGGCCAGCCGGAGACCGTGCCGGACCCCGGTCAGTACACGTGGGTCCGGGACGGCGCGCCCTACACCATGGCGCTGCGGCCCAGGAACCGCCGGCTGTCGATGTCGTGGACCCCGCGCAGCCGGCTGCTCACGCCGAGCACCGACCGCTGGCTGGTCGAGACCCATGTCAACAGCGGGAGCGGTCCGGGTGACACCGTCGAGCTGCGGCTGCGCCTCGACCGGCGCGGTGCCGGCTGGGGCTACCTCTCCTTCGTGGTCGACTTCGCGGAGGGCAAGGTCTACGCCCAGTCCGGCACCGAAGGCGGTGCCTCGTGGCGCTTCTCCTGGCGCTGGGACGTGCTCTCCCGGCTCAAGGGCGCCTGGCACTTCGGCATGGTGGTCACCCCGGCCGCCGCGGCGGGCGGCACGACGCCCTCCGTGCAACCGATGCTCGTCGGCCCGGACGGCGTCCGGCTGACCGGCGGCGTCGGCACGTTCGTCGACCCGTCGGCCGCGCAGCCGGACGCCGAGCTCAGCAGCGTCGAGCTGATCACCGACATGGCCACCGAGGCCGTCCAGCTCACCACGCGCGTCCCGGAGTCGTTCGCCTCCGCGGACTTCGCGCAGCACGGCGTGATCACGAGGTCCGTCGAGCTGGACGACCCCGTACTGCCGCTCCTCACCCTGCCCCGGGTGTCCGGCTCGCAGTGGGAGGCGATCAGCGAGATCGCCCGGGTCAGCATGTCCACCGCCGAGTTCGACGAGTACGGGGTCTTCCGCTGGCGGAACTACCTGCGGCTGTCGCGGCCGCCGACAACCCCGGACCTGACCGTCACCTCGCTGCGGGAGATCGCCGGCCTGACCGTCTCCGAGGAGATGGACGCCTGCCGCAACTACTGCGAGCAGCCCTACCAGGACCTGACGGGGCTGAAGTTCGACTTCAGCGACGAATTCAGCCCTGAGGGCGTGCTGCAGATCCCGCCCGGTCACTCGGTGGACGTCCCGTACCCCGTCCCCGAGGAGGGGTTCGAGGTCGGCCCTCCGGTGCCGTACGACGACGCGGCCCCGCTCACGGGCGGCAGCCGGGTCCGTTTCGGTGACGCCTACGTGAAGGACGTGTCCGGCGGTACGGCCGTCAAGGGCGCCGTGCTCGTCTCGGTCCGCCGGGTCGCCACGAACATGGTGCTGCGCTTCACCAACCGCGGCAGCAAGACGCTCTGGACGACCACCAAGGACGGCAAGCCGTCCATCGTGGTCGCCCCGCTCAAGGTGGACGGCGCTCCCGCCCAGTACAGCCGCGCCAGCTGGAACACCGACAGCCAGAAGTACTACGGCCTGCAGCAGTACGCCGCGTCGGGCGCCGAGTGGGTCCAGGACGGGGCCACCGCGCAGAAGCTGGCGAACACGCTCCGGGACGTGGGCAGCTTCCCGGTGCCGACGCTCTCCGAGGTCGAGGTGCTGTACGACCCGCGCGTACAGCTCGGGGACGTCGTCCGCGTCGTGGACGGCACGGGCGCCGAACTCGACACCCTCGCCTACGTGATCGGCATCCGCACGTCCGCCGCTCCCGGCACGCCCGTCCAGCAGACGCTCACCCTGCGCGGCACGTCGTACAACGGCACGCCCTACGACTTCTGGCTCGCCGCCGACCCGCCCACCGACCCGGACGCGAGCCGGCTGCGCACCTACGCCGAGGTCAAGAGCGCGCACGCGGCCCTGTCGGAACTGACCGGCACCTCCTACCGCGCCCTCAAGGAGTACCTCTGATGTACCTGACCCCGCTCTGCCAGCTCCCCTATCCCGCACCGTCCGACGCCGCCGACATCCCGGCGCACCTGCAGTCCCTGGCCACCGCGCTGGACGGCCGCACGGTGCTGCGCTTCACCGACGCCGCCGAGCGGACGGCGAAGGTGACCGCGCCGCAGGCCGGCATGGTCGCCTGGCTCACCACGCCCGCCCTGCTCACCGTCCACAACGGCACCGGCTGGGTGAACGTGCACGAGCCCGCCGACAGCGGCTGGCAGACGCTCACGCCGGGCACCGGCTTCGTGGCCGGGATCACCGGCCAGACCGGCTACCCCGCGCCGCAGTACCGGAAGATCGACAACCGGGTGTACCTGCGCGGCTGGCTCTCGCCCGCGACGGCCGGCGTCATCGCCCGCGCGTCGACCCTGCTGACCCTGCCGGCCGGCGCGCGGCCCGTCGCCATCGCGACCATCGCCGCCACCTGCTCGGACGTCGTCACCGCCAACTACAACCAGGAGGGCACCACCCGGCTGGAGATCACTCCCGCCGGGGTGGTCCGCAACCTCGGCCAGAACACCGTCGCCGGTTACACCTACGTCGGCTTTCCCGACGGCGCGTTCTTCTTCCTCGACTGAGTCCGAGGCGACTGAGTCAGAGGCCCCATCCCGCCGCCCCAAGGAGGCACCGCCATGTCCGATTCCGTCACGGAGACCCCCGCCACCCCCGTCACCCTCACCGACGACCAGCTGCGCACCCTCGCCGACTCCGTGGCCGCGCGGCTCTCCCGCTACCTGCTGCTGCGCGACCCCGTGCAGATCGGGGCGGGCGCGCCGGCCGGCACCGGTGAGGACGGCGCCGCCGTCCCCGTCGTCAGCGCCGAACCGTTCGGTTTCAGCCCGCCGGCCGCGTGAGGAGGCCCCGATGACCACCCATCCCCTGTCCGCCGACAGCTTCCTGCGCGCGCTGCGCGCCGAAGGCGTCCAGGTCACCGAACACAGCGGCTGGTCCACCCACAACCGCAACCACATCGGCGCCTGGGGCCCGGTCAACGGTGTGATGCTGCATCACACCGCGGGCACCGACAGCGTCGACTTCTGCCGCACGGGCTACCCGGAACTCCCGGGGCCCCTGTGCGTCGGAGTGATTTCCAAGGACGGCCGGGTCCACCTCGTCGGCTACGGCCGCACCAACCACGCGGGCCGCGGTTCGCAGGCCGCGTACGACGCGGTCGTCGCCGAGTCCGCGCAGCCCGCGCGACCGGGTCCTGACGCCGTCGACGGCAACGTCCACTTCTACGGCTTCGAGATCGAGAACCGCGGTGACGGCCGCGACCCGTACCCGGCCGCCCAACTGGACGCCGCCGAGCGGGTGTCGGCCGCGATCTGCCGCGCGCACGGCTGGCACGGGGGGAGCGTGATCGGCCACAAGGAGTGGACGCGGCGCAAGGACGACCCGTCGTTCTCCATGCCGGCCATGCGTGACCGCGTCACCGCACGGCTCGGCGCCCGGCCGGGCCCGGCTCCGCAGCCGACCCCGCAGCCGTCGTACGAGCCGTTCCCCGGCGCCGGGTTCTTCGCGCCGGGACGGCGCAGCCCGCTGGTCACGGCGCTCGGGCGGCGGCTGGTCGCCGAGGGGTGCGGCCGGTACGCCCAGGGGCCGGGCCCGGTGTGGACCGGGGCCGACCAGGAGTCGTACGCCGCCTGGCAGCGCAAGCTCGGCTACCGCGGGGGCGACGCCGACGGCATCCCCGGGCGCGCCAGCTGGGACCGGCTGCACGTCCCGCACACCTGAGGCACGTCCGAGGTACGCCGATGGCAGGTCCGAGGTACGCCGATGGCACGTCCGATGGCACGTCGATGACACCAGGAAAGGTGACAGCACATGAAGGACTCCCTGCGCAGACCGCTGCGCACCGCCGTACAGGCCGCGTTCGCGCTGCTCGCCGCGCTGCCGCTGCTCGCCGACGACCCGGGGGTCGCCGCCGTGCCGGCCCTCGCGGCAGCCGTCGCCGGGGCCGCCGCGCTCAGCCGGCTGATGTCGGTACCGGCCGTGGAGCGGCTGCTGCCGTCCTGGCTGCGGAGGGAGGGTGGGCGGTGACACGCGAACTGGAGAGCCTGGGCGTCGCCGTGGAACTGGAACGGCTCCGCCGGTCGGTGGACGTCGGGTTCGCCACCACCCGGGGTGACCTGGCGCTCCTGCTGCAACGCGCCGACCAGGCGGACAAGGCGCTGGACGAGCACGAGCAGCGGCTCGACCGGCTGGAGCGGTCCCGCTGGCCGCTGCCGTCGGTGGCGGCGCTGACCTCCTGCGCGGCGCTCGGCGTGGCGCTCTGGCAGGCGCGCGGCCTCTGACCGCCCGCCCCCGGCACCGGCACGCGAAGCAGCCCCGGCACGCGCGGAAGCCCGCCACCCCCCGAGGGTGCCGGGCTTCCGCGTACCTACGGAGTCGCGGTCAGTCGTTCCGCTTGGGGCGCCAGACGACCAGCGCGGTCGTCTGCCGCTCCTGGTACGGGACCAGGTCCCGGCGGTAGGAGGCGTGCACGGCGGCCTCGCGCTGCTGGATGGCGGCCGACATGCCTTCGGCGGCCGCCGCGAGCTCGGCGACGCGCGCCTGCAGCGCGGCCACCTGGTTCTCCAGCTCGATGATGCGCTTGATGCCGGCGAGGTTGATGCCCTCGTCCTGCGACAGCCGCTGCACCTCGCGCAGCTGCTCGATGTCGCGGGCCGAGTAGCGGCGGCCGCGGCCGGCCGTGCGGTCGGGGGAGACCAGGCCGAGACGGTCGTACTGGCGCAACGTCTGCGGATGCAGCCCGGAGAGCTGGGCCGCCACCGAGATGACGTAGACCGGTGACTCCTCCGTCAGCTGATACGGATGACGCATCCGACCGCCACGCATGCCGTCCATGTCAGGCTCCCTTCGCGGCCTTGAAGAGTTCTGCCCGCGGGTCGAACTCCGCGGTGGCCTCCCGGTAGGACTCCAGCGCGTCGAGCGCCTTGCCCTCGGTCTTCTCCGGTACCGCGACCTCCACGGTGACCAGCAGGTCACCCCGGCTGCCGTCCTTGCGGAGCGCTCCCTTGCCGCGGGCCCGCAGAGTACGCCCGTTCGGCGTGCCCGGGGGCAGCTTCAGGGTGACCGGCGGACCGCCGAGCGTCGGTACCTTGATCTCCCCGCCGAGCGCGGCCTCCGGGTAGGAGACCGGCACCGTCACGGTGAGGTTGTCCTCCTTGCGGCCGAACACCGGGTGCTTGGCGACATGGACGACGACGTACAGGTCGCCGGCCGGGCCGCCGCGCTCGCCCGGCGCGCCCTTGCCGCGCAGCCGGATCCGCTGGTTGTCGGTGACGCCCGCGGGGATCCTGACCTGCATGGTGCGGGAGCTGCGGGCACGCCCGCTGCCCTTGCAGACGTCGCAGGGGTCCTGGGCGATGAGCCCGCGGCCCTTGCAGTCCACGCACGGGTCGGTGAGCGAGAAACCGCCACCGCCGCCGCGCGACACCTGGCCGGTGCCGACGCAGGTCGGGCAGACCCGGGGGGTGCCGTTCTTGTCCCCGGTGCCGGAGCAGACCTTGCACGGCGCCTGGCTGGACATCCGGAGCGGGACCGTGGCCCCGTCCACCGCCTCGGTGAAGCTGAGCGTCACCTCGGACTCGATGTCCTGGCCGCGGCGCGGCTGGACCCGGGTGCCGGTGCCGCCGGCGCCCCGGTTGAACAGGCCGCCGAAGACGTCGCCGAGACCGCCGCCGAAGCCGCCGGCCTGGCCGGTCTGCTGGCCGCCCTGGGCGCCTCCGAAGAGGTCGCCCAGGTCGAAGCCGAAACCGCCCTGGCCGCCGGCACCGCCGGGACCGCTGCGCAGCCCGCCGTTGCCGAACAGCGCGCGGCCCTCGTCGTACTCCTTGCGGCGCTTGGCGTCGGACAGGACGTCGTTGGCCTCGGAGATCTCCTTGAAGCGCTCCTCGGCCTTGGCGTCGCCCTTGTTGGCGTCCGGGTGGAACTCGCGGGCGAGCTTCCGGTACGCCTTCTTGATCTCCGCCTCGGTCGCGTCCTTCGGGACGCCGAGGACCTTGTAGAGGTCCTTCTCGTACAAGTCCCTGCTGATGCTCATCCTCGCCGTCCCTCCTTCCCGTGTGTCGCGTCAGCCCTCTTCCGGGCCACCGCTCTCCTCGTCAGACGCCTCGTCCTCGCCCTTGCCCGCCGCGCCCGGCTGGGGCTCGGCGACGGCGACGCGGGCCGGGCGGATGGTCCGTTCACCGATCCGGTAGCCGGGCTGCAGGATCTGCACGCAGGTGGTCTGCGTGACATCCGGCGAGTAGCTGTGCATGAGGGCCTCGTGCACCAGCGGGTCGAAGGGCTCGCCCTCCTTGCCGAACTGCTGCAGGCCCAGCTTGGCCACCACGGTCTCCAGCGACTCGCCGACGGACTTGAAGCCGCCGACCAGTTCGCCATGATCCCGCGCGCGGCCGATGTCGTCGAGTACCGGGAGCAGTTCGGTCAGCAGGTTCGCGACAGCGACCTCCTTGACCGCGATGCGGTCCCGCTCCACCCGGCGGCGGTAGTTCTGGTACTCCGCCTGGAGCCGCTGGAGGTCCCCGGTGCGCTCGGTGAGCGCGGTGCGGGACTGGTCCAGCTGGGCCTTGAGGGCAGTGATCTGGTTCGCGTCCCCGGCCGGGGCCGCCGGCTCCGCCTCAGGGGCGGAACCGGCGGCCTTCGCCGCTTCGTCGTCGGGCGTGGCGCTCTCGGACTCCGCGGCATCGGAGGGGACGTCGGGCTCCTTGTCGAAGCCCTTCGACTCCTCCGTCACGCGGCACCGTCCTTCGGCTTGTCCTCGTCCACGATCTCGGCGTCGACGACGTCGTCGTCGGCGTGGGCCTGGCCGGCACCCGCGGCGTCCTCGGGACCGGCCGCGCCGGCGCCTTCGGCCTGGGCGTTGGCGTAGAGCGCCGTGCCGAGCTTCTGGCTGGTGGCGGCGACCTTCTCGGTGGCCTCGCGGATCGCGGCGACGTCCTCGCCCTTGAGCGCTTCCTTGAGGTCCGCGACGGTCGTCTCGACCTCTTCCTTCACGTCCGCCGGGAGCTTGTCCGTGTTGTCGGCGATGAACTTCTCCGTCTGGTAGACGAGCTGTTCTGCCTGGTTACGGGTCTCGGCGGCCTCGCGGCGCTTGTGGTCCTCCTCCGCGTACTGCTCGGACTCGCGCATCATGCGGTCGATGTCGTCCTTCGGCAGCGCGGAGCCGCCGGTGACGGTCATGCGCTGCTCCTTGCCGGTGCCGAGGTCCTTGGCGCCGACGTGCATGATGCCGTTCGCGTCGATGTCGAAGGTGACCTCGATCTGCGGCATCCCGCGCGGGGCGGGCGGCAGACCGGTCAGCTCGAACATCCCGAGCTTCTTGTTGTACGCGGCGATCTCGCGCTCGCCCTGGTAGACCTGGATCTGGACGGACGGCTGGTTGTCCTCGGCCGTCGTGAAGATCTCGGAGCGCTTGGTCGGGATCGTGGTGTTGCGCTCGATGAGCTTCGTCATGATGCCGCCCTTGGTCTCGATACCCAGGGACAGCGGGGTGACGTCGAGCAGCAGGACGTCCTTGACCTCGCCCTTCAGGACACCGGCCTGCAGTGCGGCGCCGATGGCGACGACCTCGTCCGGGTTGACGCCCTTGTTGGCGTCCTGGCCGCCGGTCAGCTCCTTGACGAGCTCGGCGACGGCGGGCATACGGGTCGAGCCGCCGACCAGAACGACGTGGTCGATCTCGGACAGCTGGATGCCGGCGTCCTTGATGACGTTGTTGAACGGGTTCTTGCAGCGGTCCAGCAGGTCCGAGGTGAGCTGCTGGAACTGGGCGCGGGTGAGCTTCTCGTCCAGGTGCAGCGGGCCCTCGGCGGACGCCGTGATGTAGGGCAGGTTGATCGAGGTCTCGGTGGACGAGGACAGCTCGATCTTCGCCTTCTCAGCGGCCTCGCGGAGGCGCTGGAGGGCCATCTTGTCCTTGGACAGGTCCACGCCGTGACCGTTGGCGAACTGCTTCACCAGGTAGTCGACGACGCGCTGGTCCCAGTCGTCACCACCGAGGTGGTTGTCACCGTTGGTGGCCTTCACCTCGACGACGCCGTCGCCGATCTCGAGCAGCGAGACGTCGAAGGTGCCGCCACCGAGGTCGAAGACGAGGATGGTCTGGTCGTCCTTGTCGAGGCCGTAGGCCAGGGCGGCGGCCGTCGGCTCGTTGACGATGCGCAGGACGTTGAGGCCCGCGATCTCACCGGCCTCCTTGGTCGCCTGGCGCTCGGAGTCGTTGAAGTACGCCGGGACGGTGATGACCGCGTCCTGGACCTTCTCCCCGAGGTAGGCCTCGGCGTCGCGCTTCAGCTTCTGCAGGATGAAGGCGCTCATCTGCTGCGGGTTGAAGTCCTTGCCGTCAACGTTGATCTTCCAGTCGGTGCCCATGTGGCGCTTGACCGACCGGACGGTCCTGTCGACGTTCGTGACCGCCTGGCGCTTGGCCACCTCGCCGACGAGCACCTCGCCGTTCTTGGCGAAGGCGACGACGGACGGCGTGGTCCTGGCGCCCTCTGCGTTGGTGATGACGGTGGGCTCGCCGCCTTCGAGAACGCTGACGACGGAATTAGTCGTGCCCAGGTCGATGCCGACCGCACGTGCCATGGTGAATCCTCCAGCGACTGACTTGAGTGGAACTGGCTCAAGCGTGCATCAGAGACCGAAACCTGTCAACAGAGCTGAGTGGAGGAGACTCAACTCTTCGACTGTTCGATCGCTCACAGCGTCGATTGCGAGGCTCTGACCTGGGCCTTCGCCGGAAGCGAGGCGCCGGAATGGATCTGCGCGACCGGCCCCGGGGCGACCCGGCGGAGCCATCGGTGACACAGCGACACAGATCACCGGCTGGGCGGCTGTATGAGGCCCCACTTCCCGGGTAATCTCAGCGGGAGACTGGATAAGTTACCGCTTAGTAATCCCCGCTCTCGCAGGCCCGAGGAGCCCCGAAATGCAACTCGCCGCGATCCTTGTGTCGCTGGTACTCGCCGTGGTCGGCGCGGCACTGTTCGGCCGAGCCATCGCGCAGATCTACCGCTTCGTGAAGCTCGGCCAGAACGTACCCGCGGGCACCCGCACCGATGAGCCCGTGCAGCGCACCGTCACCGTGGCCAAGGAGTTCCTCGGGCACACCCGGATGAACCGCTGGGGGATCGTGGGCGTCGCCCACTGGTTCGTCGCCGTCGGCTTCTTCTCGCTCGTGGCGACCCTGGTCAACGCCTTCGGCCAGCTCTTCCAGGCCGACTGGGTGCTGCCGATCATCGGCCACTGGCTGCCGTACGAGGTCTTCGTCGAGTTCATCGGGCTGATGACGACGCTCGGCATCCTCACGCTGATCGTCATCCGGCAGCTCTCGCTGCCCCACCGGGCGGGCCGCAAGTCCCGGTTCGCGGGCTCCAACTTCGGCCAGGCGTACTTCGTCGAGGCCGTCATCCTCATCATCGGCCTCGCGATCATGACCCTGCGCGGCCTGGAGGGCGCCCTCGCCGGCGTCCACGGCTACGAGGCCGCGTACTTCGCCTCGTACCCGCTGGTCGCGGCCTTCAGGGGCACGGACGTCAGCACGCTGCAGAACCTGATCTACCTCACCGCGATGATCAAGATCGGCACGTCCTTCATCTGGATGATCACGGTCGCGCTGAAGACGGACATGGGTGTCGCCTGGCACCGCTTCCTCGCCTTCCCCAACATCTGGTTCAAGCGCGAGGCCGACGGCGACGTCGCGCTGGGCGCGCTGCAGCCGATGGCGTCGGGCGGCGTGCCGATCGACTTCGAGGACCCGGGCGAGGACGACCAGTTCGGCGTCTCCCAGATCGAGCACTTCTCCTGGAAGGGCCTGCTCGACTTCTCCACCTGCACCGAGTGCGGCCGCTGCCAGTCGCAGTGCCCCGCCTGGAACACCGGCAAGCCGCTCTCCCCCAAGCTCCTGATCATGTCGCTGCGCGACCACGCGCACGCCAAGGCGCCGTACCTGCTCGCGGGTGGCGGCAAGGACGCCGAGGGCAACGAGAAGGCGACGCCCGAGCAGCTGGCGAACGTGCCGGCCGCCGCCCTGGCGGAGGCCGAGCGCCCGCTCATCGGCACCGCCGAGGAGAACGGCGTCATCGACCCGGACGTCCTGTGGTCCTGCACCACGTGCGGCGCCTGCGTCGAGCAGTGCCCGGTCGACATCGAGCACATCGACCACATCGTCGACATGCGGCGCTACCAGGTGATGATCGAGTCGGCGTTCCCGAGCGAGGCCGGGACGATGCTCAAGAACCTGGAGAAGAAGGGCAACCCCTGGGGCCTGGCCAAGAAGCAGCGGCTGGCCTGGGTCAAGGAGGTCGACTTCGAGGTCCCGGTCGTGGGCCAGGACATCGAGGACCTCTCCGAGACCGAGTACCTGTACTGGGTCGGCTGCGCGGGCTCCCTGGAGGACCGCGCGAAGAAGACCACCAAGGCCTTCGCCGAACTGCTGCACATCGCCGGTGTCTCCTTCGCCATCATGGGCGGCGAGGAGAACTGCACGGGCGACTCCGCCCGCCGCCTGGGCAACGAGTTCCTCTTCCAGCAGCTCGGCCAGCAGAACGTCGAGATGCTGAACATGGCGTTCGGTGAGGATGCCGAAGAGGGCGTCGTCGTCGAGAAGGCCAAGAAGAAGATCGTCGCGACCTGCCCGCACTGCTTCAACACCATCGCCAACGAGTACCCGCAGCTCGGCGGCGAGTACGAGGTGATCCACCACACGCAGCTGCTGCAGCACCTGGTGGACGAGGGCAAGCTCGTCCCGGTCACCCCGGTCGAGGGCCTGATCACGTACCACGACCCCTGCTACCTGGGTCGGCACAACAAGGTCTACACACCGCCGCGCGACATCATCAAGGCGGTGCCCGGCCTCCGCAACGAGGAGATGCACCGGCACAAGGAGCGCGGCTTCTGCTGCGGCGCCGGCGGCGCGCGCATGTGGATGGAGGAGCGGATCGGCAAGCGCATCAACAACGAGCGCGTGGACGAGGCGCTGTCCCTCAACCCGGACATCGTCTCCACCGCCTGCCCGTTCTGCCTGGTGATGCTCTCCGACTCCGTCAACGGCAAGAAGAACGACGGCAAGGCGAAGGAGAACCTTCAGGTCGTGGACGTCTCGCAGCTGCTGCTGCAGTCGGTCAAGGCCCCGGTGACTCCGGACGGCGGCGAGGGCCCCGAAGGCCCTGAGGGCTCCGCGGAGGAGCCCGCGGGGGCGACCAGCACCTCCTGACGCCTGACGGTCGGCGTGACGACGGCCTGCCTTCCCCGAGCGGGGAGGGCAGGCCGTCGTCGTGTTCCCGGTACGGCGTCAGCCGATGCCGAGCTCCCTTGAGCGGGCCCGTCAGCCGATGCCGAGTTCCTTCAGCGCCTTGGTGAGCGCCGCCGCGTCATACACGGCCTCGCCCGGCGTGATCTTCTTGCCGTCCGCCAGGACCGTCGGTGTGCCCTGCGAGCCCGAGGCCTCGAAGGCCTTCTCGGACGTCTTCACCCACTCCTTGTGGGTCTGGCCCTTGACCGCCGCCTGGAAGGCCGTGCTATTCAGGCCCGGCACCGTGTCCGCGATCTTGAGCAGGAAGGCGTCGGTGAAGCCGTCGTCGGGCTCCTCGGGCTGGTTCTGGAAGAGCGCCGCGTGGAACTCGGCGAACTTCCCCGCGTCGACGGCCGCGCGCAGCGCGTTGGCCGCCTTCTTCGAGCTGCTGCCGCCGAAGTTCGCGTCGAGGAAGGACGCGATCGTGTACTCGACCTTGACCTTGCCGTCCTTCACCAGCGGCACGAGCGCGGTGCCGCCGCCCGCCTCGAAGCGCTTGCAGTACGGGCAGCGCGGGTCCTCGTAGACCTGCACGGTGTGCGGCGCCTTCGGGTCTCCGAGCACGATCGCCGTACCGTCCGCGGCCATCCGGGCAGGCAGTTGCGCGAGCGTGCCCGCGCCGGTGGCCGCCTTGGCACCGCCGCCGGCCTCGGCACCGCCGCCGGCCTTCGCGAACGGCTTGGGGTCGCCCCCCGCGTCGGAACCCGACCCCGACGGGCCACACCCGGTCGCCGTCATCGCGAGCACCGCGGCGGCGACGGCCGCGATTCCCGCGCTTCTGACGTGGCGAGCGGTACGTACGGCCATGGGACGGCTCCTTCGAAGGTGACGGCTGCGTGCACTGAGTCCGCTGGGTCCACTGGATCCCGGAACCCACGGAACTCACGATGTTCGGTCGCTCTCATGAGCCTAAGTTCCCATCAGTCCCACCAGTCTCGGCACAAGCCACCCGAATCACCCGTAAACAATCATGAAAGGTGCGGGCGTCACGTGTCACAGAATGGACGCAAAGCCCCCCGCAGCACCGGCCTCCCGACCCGGCGCCGGGCGGAAGCGGGTACGTTCGATGACGTGGCTGGATTCAGGAATCGACGCGGACGGGACCACGGCGGGCAGCAGGCGCCCCAGCACGGTGGGCCTCAGAACTACGGGCAACCACAGGGTTATCCGCAGGGCTACGGAGGCGGGCAGGGCAGCGGGTACGGCGGCCAGGGGAACGGATACGGCGGCGGGGGCCACCCCGGCGGCCCGTCCGGCGAACCCGAGTACTTCGGCGAGCCGGCACCGGGCAGCGCCCCGGCCCCGGCGTACAACGACAACCCGGGCCACACCCGCGCCTTCACCCTGCCCGGCTCCCCCGACCAGTACGGGCCGTACACCGGCCCCGGCCAGGACGGCGACAACATCGCCACCTACCGGGCGGGCCAGGCCGCCGCGCCGCCCTCCGGGCCGCGCCTGCACTGGAAGCAGCTGATCAGCGGCATCGTGCTGCGCCCCGGCCACACCTTCTGGCAGATGCGCGACTACGCGGTCTGGGGCCCGGCCCTGACCGTGACGTTCCTCTACGGCCTGCTGGCGGTCTTCGGCTTCGACGCGGCCCGCGAGGACGTCCTCAACGCCACGGTGTCGTCCAGCGTGCCGTGGGTGATCAGCACGGGCGTCGCCGTCACGCTCAGCGGCCTGATGCTGGGCACCGTGACGCACGCGCTGGCCCGCCAGCTCGGCGGCGACGGCTCCTGGGCCCCGACCGTCGGCCTGGCGATGCTCGTGACATCGCTCACCGACGCGCCGCGCCTGCTGTTCGCCATGTTCCTCGGCAGCGCCAACGGGCTCGTGCAGATCCTCGGTTGGGTCACCTGGCTCGCCTGCGCGGCCCTGCTCACGTCCATGGTGAGCAAGTCCCACGACCTGCCCTGGCCCAAGGCGCTCGGCGCGGCCTCGATCCAACTGGTCGCGCTGCTGGTCCTCTTCAAGCTCCCGGTGATCTGAGCAGTAAGGGGCGCCCTCCACGGGAGGGCGCCCCTTACGTTCGATCCTGCCGGCTCAGGCGTCCCGGACCTGTCCCTCGCGCCGGACCACCGGCTCGTCGACGGACCACGGGAAGTTGATCCAGTCGTCGGTGCGCTTCCACACGTACTCGCACTTCACGAGAGACTGCGTCTTCTCGTAGATCACCGCGCTGCGGACCTCGGCGACGTGCCCCACGCAGAAGTCGTGCACCAGCTTGAGCGTCTTGCCGGTGTCGGCGACGTCGTCGGCGATGAGCACGCGCTTGTTGCCGAAGTCGATGGCGTCGGGCACCGGCGCCAGCATCACGGGCATCTCCAGCGTGGTGCCCACACCCGTGTAGAACTCGACGTTCACCAGGTGGATGTTCTTGCAGTCCAGCGCGTACGCCAGCCCGCCGGCGACGAAGACGCCGCCGCGCGCGATCGACAGCACGATGTCGGGCTCGAACCCGTCGTCCGCGATCGCCTGGGCCAGCTCGCGCACGGCGTGCCCGAAGCCCTCGTACGTCAGGTTCTCCCGTACCGGTGCCATGTCAGACCTGCGTCCGGTGGAAGTTCATGAACGACCGCGAGGCCGTCGGCCCCCGCTGGCCCTGGTAGCGCGAGCCGTACCGCTCCGAGCCGTACGGGTGCTCGGCCGGCGACGTCAGGCGGAACAGGCACAGCTGGCCGATCTTCATCCCCGGCCACAGCTTGATCGGCAGCGTCGCCAGGTTCGACAGCTCCAGCGTCACGTGCCCGGAGAAGCCCGGGTCGATGAACCCGGCCGTCGAGTGGGTCACCAGGCCCAGCCGGCCCAGCGAGCTCTTGCCCTCCAGGCGCGAGGCGAGGTCGTCGGGAAGCGTGATGACCTCGTAGGTCGACGCGAGCACGAACTCACCGGGGTGCAGGATGAACGGCTCATCGCCCTCCGGCTCGACCAGCCGGGTCAGATCGCTCTGCTCCACCGCCGGGTCGATGTGCGGGTACCGGTGGTTCTCGAACACGCGGAAGAGCCGGTCCAGCCGCACGTCGATACTCGACGGCTGCACCATCGACTCGTCGAAGGGGTCGACCCGCACCCGTCCGCTGTCGATCTCGGCCCTGATGTCCTTGTCTGAGAGAAGCACGTCCCGAAGGTTACGCGGACGACGCGGCCCCGGCCCAATCCTGGCCGGAGCCGCGCGGCACCACCTGCGCTACTTCCCGTTCTCCACCGGCACCGCATGCCGCAACCGCGCACAGCGCGGACACCTCAACAACCGCCCGGGTCCCAGCCGGCCGACCCCCAGATTCTGCAGCGGGAACGTCGCGGTGCTGAATACGTGCCCCTCGGCACAACGAACGACGGTGCGCTCCATCGGTTCCTTCCCCAACTTTCGTGGACGACAAAAGCCACATTAGGGGATGAGCCGGGCCAGGTTCCACACGCCGCTCCGGCCCCCACGCTACGCCCCAACACCCGCCCCCCGCAGTCGCATCCCCACCACCCGCTCCCGCGCCACAACAGCACGAAGGCCCCGGGCAGAACGCGCCCAGGGCCGACAATGCGGTACAGTATGCGACGGTGACACGCCCCAACCGGCGTGCCGCGCGAGTGTAGTTTAATGGTAGAACATGAGCTTCCCAAGCTCAGAGCGCGGGTTCGATTCCCGTCACTCGCTCCACATGAAGCCCCGGGCCAGCGGCCCGGGGCTTCTTTGTTGTCCGGGTTTGTTGTCCGGGCCGTTCGGGGGCTGTCGTGGCCGCTGCCTGCACCCGGCGCCGGGGAGCGCGGTCCGAGTCGGGCCCGTCGGCCCTTCCTTTGCGCCGCGGCGCTGCCGCGCGCTGGGCGCGTGGGGTAGGAGCAGCATGCCTGCTGCCTGTCGTCACAGAAATCTATTCTGGACGCGGTAGACATTCGCCAGGGGATGTGGGTAGTGTTCCTGTCGTAGCCAAGAAGACAGCAGGGCGCGGCAGACACGAACTGCCGCGCAGAGTGTGTGGCACGGTGATGGAATCCGGCGGCCGTTCAGTGGACGTGGTCGCGGGGTTGGTTGCCGGGTCGGGTGGCCCGTTGAGGGGTCGCCGTGTGAGTGACAGCGGTACCAGCAGTGGATGCAGAGATCTTGGTGAAGGCGCCGGACTGCGGGCGCGCGTGCCAGGAGGTTCGGCAGTGGGGTTCTAAGCCAGCGAAGATGCGTGACGGGCGACGGGGCTGGCTGCCGGACAGGGTGGTGCTTCACAGCCACCGGTAGGACTGGGGAGTGGATGTCCCCGCGAGTACGGCACGGCAGTGGAATCCGGCGGCCGCTTTCATGCGGGAGGGTCGCGGGGATTGGCTGCCGGGCTGGGCAGCCCAGGAGGGGCTGCCGCGCAGGACCGCAGTATCTGAAGTACCAGCAGTTCGCAGCATCAGACGTTCAGGTACGAGCAGGAAGGTTCGGAGCGACACCATCAGGATCGCTCGCACGTCTCGACGTGTGCGAGCACTCGCAAGGCCCCGGATTGGAAGGTGGTCCCCGGTCAAGCATTCAAGATCCCCGCTCCCCGCGTTCCCCCCACGCGGCACTGCGGATACGGCAGGACCGGCGTACAGACGCCGGTAGATGTAGATGGTGTGATTCCGCCCCACGGGGCCCCGGAAGCCAGGTACGGCTACCGGGGCCCCTCCATGCGTTTCCCCAGGAGCCAGATGACCATCGGACACGAAGAGGCGTGATGAGTGAGCAGACCCCCGCGACCCCCGCGGACCGGTTCGACGACGAGGACTACCCCGCCTACACCATGGGCCGCGCCGCCGAGATGATCGGCACCAACGCCGCGTTCCTGCGCGCGATCGGTGAGGCGCGCCTGATCACCCCGCTGCGGTCCGAGGGCGGCCACCGCCGCTACTCCCGCTACCAACTGCGGATCGCCGCCCGGGCCCGGGAGCTCGTCGACCAGGGCACCGCCATCGAGACCGCCTGCCGCATCGTCGCGCTGGAGGACCAGCTCGAAGAGGCACTGCAGCTGAACGAGAGGCTGCGCAACGCCTCGACCGGCTGAGCTTCGATCCCTCCGAATCTGGGAGGCATGACCTGTGCACGGCAGGGCATCCGCTGGTCAGGAGGTTGATAACCATGGGTCCACTGCTTCTGGTTCTACTGCTCGCGCTGATTCTGTTCGGTGCCGGCTTCGCGCTCAAGATCCTTTGGTGGGTCGCGGTCGTGGTGCTGGTCGTCTGGCTGCTCGGCTTCGTCATGCGGGGCACGCACTCCGGCGGTCGCAACCGCTGGTACCGCTGGTAGCCACCACCGGCGCGTGAAACACGGGATCTGAGGCCCGGCGGGCAAACCGCCGGGCCTCCGCCATGCCCGGCCTCGGACCGGCACCCTCGGACCGGCACCCGCAGATCACCCCCCTCGGATCACCCCCCTCGGCCGGCGCGAGGCCGGCGAGGGGTCAGCGCGGAATCGCGTGGGTAGGGGACCGGTGTCCGGGGGCGGCGCGGGGCGCGTGACCCATGCACGCGAACCTCCAGTTCACCCGCCCCGCCCCCGGACGCCACTGCTTCCGGACACCGCCGCCCGCCGGCGTCAGCCGACCTCCGGGGTCTGCTGCTCCTGTTCCCGCAGTTGCCAGGTGCGGTGCTTCCGCCAGGCCAGGGCGCGCTGGATCTCCAGGTGGCTCAGGCCGGTGGCCTCCGCCAGCGCGTCGCGGGTCAGCGGCCCGGGGTGCAGGGCCTGGGCGCGGTCGATCTGCCCGGACCACAGCTCCTCGGCGACGAACGGGCGGACGCGGTACTCCTGGCGCAGGACGGCCAGGTGCGCGGGGGAGCAGGCGACCACCAGCCGCCTGCCGTCGCGGATCGCGGAGGAGTCCAGGACCACGCTGAGGTGGCATCCGTCGGTGAGCCGTCGGGCACAGAGGTCGCAGATGTCGGTCTCCGGAACCCGGGAGCGGTCGCTTCGCATGCCGTACTCCTGCCCCGTCCGCGCCCGCGCGCACTCGGTGTCAGCGGCGGCGCGGGGCCGGGGTGAGGGCTTCGGTGACGAGGCGGACTCCGCGGGCCAGCCGGCCGAGCTGTTCCAGCTCCACCGCGTACAGCCGGATCGTGTTCTCGATGACCGCCTCCACCACGCCCATCGTGGGCAGCTCCGCCCGGCTGGTGCACATCGCCACCTGGACCGCGCGCATCTCGTACTGGAGCTGGAGCTGGGCGTGGCGGGCGAGGAGGGCAGGGTGGCGGGTGAGGGTGGAGTAGCCGGCGTAGCGGGCCGGGAGCAGGTCGCGCAGCCAGCGGGTCGCCGTGCGCTCCCAGTCGTGGTTCCCGGGCGGCTTGACCTGGCAGGGCCAGTCCGGGCTGAGCGTGGGGAGGGTCGTCTGGGACATGCGGATCACTTCCGAGGATGCCGATCTCTGATCGAGAGGGTGTTGGCAGCCCCGGCCCAGGGGTTGACCGAGGCTGCCGTGGGTGCTCCGCAGCAAGGGAGCGCCCGGTAGTGCGAACACCCCGGGCGCGCCACGAGGAGGGAGCGCCGGCCCGGGTGTTCCGTCGGGAGGGCGGGTCTCACTCTCCAGTGGCGCCGGGTGGGCTCGGGCGCCGCTTGCAGTAAACATATATACCGTGGAGTACGCAAGGGTATGAAAAATTTCATACAGGGCGGGAAGCGGCGGTCCTCAGAGGAAGAAGCCGTGCTGATCGGCGACCTGTTCGTACGACTCCAGCCGCGCCTGCGTGCGCGCCGGATCGGCGTCGGCCATGGCCTGGAGCAGGGCCGCGGAGAGCATTCCCGGTGCGGCGTACGAGTCGAAGACCAGGCGGGAGCCGGTGCCGGCCGTCAGCACCACGTCCGCCTCGTCCACCAGCGGCCCCAGGGTGAGGTCCGTGATCAGCGCGATGCGCAGGCCCGCGCTGCGGGCGGCCCGCAGCGCGGCCAGGGTCTCCTTGGCGTGCCGGGGCATGGCGAACGCCAGCACCCAGGCGCCGCCGGCCGCCCGGGACTGCAGCAGCGCGTCGAAGGCGACGCTGCCGCCGCGGGTCACCACCCGCACGTCGGGGTGGATGCGGCGGGCCGCGTAGGCGAAGTACTCCGCCAGCGGCGCGGAGATCCGCAGGCCGAGCACGGTCAGCGGGACGGAGCGCGCCAGCTCGCGGCCGATGTCCAGCACCTGGTCGGTGTCGGCGAGCAGCCGGCGCACGTTCTCCAGGTTCTCGATCTCGGCGTCGACCGCCGCCTGCAGCTCGTTGCGCCGGACCTGCTCCCGGCTCTCCGGCGACCCCGCGACCGCGCTCAGCGCGATCGGCTGCAGGACGTCGCGCAGCGCCGGATAGCCGCTGAAGCCGAGGGACACCGCGAAGCGGGTCACGGAGGGCTGGCTGACGCCCACCCGTTCGGCCAGTTCCGTGATGGAGAGGAAGGCGGCCTCGGTGAGGTGGTCGATCAGGTACTGCGCGATGCGGCGCTGCCCGGGCGAGAGGTGGTGGCCGTTGAAGAGCGCGTGGACGCGGTCCACGGGAGCACGGTCCTGCCCGGGGGGCCGCTCCCCCGGCGGTTGCCCGCCCGGCGTGATCGCAGCCGCCTGTGCCCGTGCCTGCTGCCCCGATGGCACCGGTGCGCCTCCTCGTTCCTGCCGCTCCCGCTCAACATAGCTCACCCCCCGTCGCCGATCGGTCGCGCGAATCCGCCACGTCGGCCGCCGTCGCACAGGACGGGCCGGCCGCCCGGGAGATTCCCGGACGGCCGGCCCGTCCCTCGGTCGATGGTCCGCGGCGGTTCCGTCACCAGGCCGACGGTGCCGGCGGAGTCACCACCGGCGGACGGTCGTCGCAGGTGATGGTGTTCGGCAGCTCCCAGGGCGCGAGCCAGGGACCGGTCGTGCCGCCGCCGTCGTTGCCCCCGAGGTCGGTCAGGGAGTACTCCGATCCCGCGGGGGTGAAGTGGAACGAGCCGCAGTTGTTGACGCCGACCGCGCCGACGTTGCGGGCGTCGACGTTCTCGAACGTCGAGGAGCCCGCCGCCCGGCCGCTGACCACCGAGGTGCCCGTGCCGTCGACCCTGATGTCCTTGAAGTGGACGTTCGTGATCGAGTAGAGGTCCTTCACCGGCCAGTCGGAGACCAGCATGATCGCGTTGTAGGTGTTGTCGAGGAAGTGGTCCCCGGTCACCCGGATGTCCGCGTCGATGTTCTTCTCCAGCGCGAAGAACCAGATCGCCCCGAGCCCGATCTTCCAGTTCAGCTCGAACGTGCCGGCGCGCACCGTGGTGTTGTCGGTGATCCACAGGTGCCCGGTGAACGCCTCGGAGCCGAAGCGCGAGCCGACCTGGATCGCGCTGCCCTCGCGGATCGGGTCCGCGATGAGGTTGTTCGAGACCGTGTTGTCCGTGCCGCCGTAGATCGCGATGCCGTTGGCGAGCACCGGTGTCTGCACGGTGTTGTGGTCGAACGTGTTGTTCGCGTTCCCGGTCTTCTCCGACCACATGGCGAGGCCGTCGTCACCCGAGTTGCGGACGAAGTTGTTCGCGACGCGCGAGTGCGTGACGCCGGTGTGGAAGTTGAGGCCGTCGGCGATCTGGTCGGTGATGACGTTGTCCGTGATCCGCAGGTTCGTCATCGGTCCGTCGAACCACAGGCCCACCTTGGTGTGGTGGATGTACAGGCCGTCGACGGTCGAGTCGCTGAGCGCCCCGCCGACCCCGTTCACCTGGTCGGTGTCGACCCGCTCGCGCACGTCGCCCTCGATGGCGAAGCCCGAGAGGTGGACGTTCCTGCTGCCGCCGGCCGCCGCTTCCTTCCCGTAGAAGCCGACCCCCGTGTGGGCCGAACCCAGGTCCGCCTGGCGGCCCTTGATGATCGTGTACCAGCTGCCGGCGCCCTCGATCGTCACGTCGTCGACGATGATGTGCCGGTTCACCTGGTACGTGCCCGGCGGGATGTAGACCTTCAGGTGCGTCCGCCGCGCGAAGGCGATCGCCCGGTCGATCGCGTCGGCCGAGTCGCGCCGCCCCGACGGGTCCGCGCCGAACGCCAGCACGTTCGCGGCGACGACGGCGACGTGCGGCGCGCCCACCAGCTGGGAGTCGAGCAGGTCGATGGTGGTGGCGCTCGCCGCGGAGCCGGCGGGCGCGGTGAGCCGCACCTTGTCGCCCGCGCGGTACTTCCTGCCGAGCGGCAGGCGCTGCTCGTCGTAGAAGTGGCTCGGGCGGAACGGCGTCGCGAAGACCGGGGCGGGCGTCGTGGCGGCGGGCACGCAGCCGCACTCGGTGACCCAGTAGTCGGGGTGCAGCAGCCCGGCGTTCGGGTCGTTCGTGAACGGATACTGGTTGTAGAGCCAGGAGTACTGCGAGGTCAGGGTCGCCGTCGTCCGGTGCTTGCCGTTCACCGCGACGTCGAGCGGCGCGGTGATGCCGCCGCCGCCCGGCGCGTCCGGGATGCTGTAGCGCACGGTGATCGCGTCGGCCGCGGCCGGCAGCGTGAACTCGACGTACTGGCCCGGCGCCAGGGAGACGGCCCGCCGCCCGGAGGCCTCCGCGGGCAGCGTGTACGCGGTGCGGTCCGGGCCGATGACGGTGCCGTCGGTCACGGCGTTCTCCGCCTCCTGCTCGGCGAACCCCACGGTCGCGCCCCGGCCGGCGACGAGCGCCGGGTCGAGGGCGGCGCGCGTCACCACCGGCCCGGGACCGCTCGCGGCGGGACCCGCCGACGCCGTCCCGCCGGCCAGGAGGCTGAGCCCGACGGCCGCCGCTGTCACCGACGCGAGCGCGACCGCGGCTCTTCGGCGCGGCCGTTCCGGTCTTCCCGCCCCGGCACCTGTGCTGATCCGTGACATCGCGTGCTCGTTTCTCTCGGGAGTGAGGGCGCCTCCCTCGGAAGGGCGCGCCGGAGGCCCGCAAGGCGAAGCGATGCCATGAGGGTGAGGTGACAGTAGGACCGCGTTCCCGGCAGCACAAGGTTCCTACCGAAGAATTCCGACAACTTGCTCTCTAGATACGTCAGTCCATCAATATCTTGCGGAACCGTCTTGGTTCGTTGCAGCATCCGGGGCCGGTCCCACCGCGTAGCGCTGCGCCAGGATCCGGGACGTCTCGGCCAGCCGGGCGCGCAGCTCCGGGGGGCCGAGGACGTCGACGGCGGTGCCGAGCGCGAGGAACACGCCCTGCGCGTGGTCCAGGGACTCGATGGGCAGGACCGCGCGCGTCCAGCCGTCCGGCTCCGGGGTCCCGGTGGCGGCCAGGGCGCGGGCGGCGGCCCCGGTGAGCCGGGCCGCGGCGCCCGGGGCGAGCCGGACCAGCGCCTCGCCCCGGTGCAGACGGGCGTGGAAGTCCGCCTGGTGGCGCTGCCAGTGGGCGGCCAGGTCGAAGTCCCCCGGAGGCTCGAACTCCTCGTCGAGCACGGTTGCTTCGAGGATCTGGTCGACGCGGTAGGTGTACGGTCCCGGCCCGGCGACGACGTACCAGCGGCCCGCCTTCAGCACCAGCCCGTACGGCTCCAGCCGCCGGTCGACGTCGGTCGGCGCCTTCCAGCGGCGGTAGCGGACGTCGAGCACCCGGCTGCGCCACACCGCGTCCGCGACCGCCGGCAGGTGCGGGACCTCTTCGTCCTCCGCGTACCAGCCGGGTGCGTCCAAGTGGAACCTGGACCGCATGCGGTCGGCCTGGGCGCGCAGCTCGGGCGGGAGCGCCGCGCGCAGCTTCAGCTGGGCGCCCGCGAGGGCGGCGCCGAGCCCCAGCTCGGCGGCGGGGCCCGGGATGCCGGAGAGGAAGAGCGCCTCCGCCTCGCCCGCGCTCAGCCCGGTCAGCCGGGTGCGGTAGCCGGCGAGCAGCTGGTAGCCGCCGGCGTGCCCGGCGTCGCCGTAGAGCGGGACGCCCGCCGCGTGCAGCGCCTCCACGTCCCGGTAGACCGTCCGCACCGACACCTCCAGCTCCCGGGCGAGCTGGGCGGCGGTCATCCGGCCCCGGGTCTGGAGCAGCAGCAGGACGGAGAGCAGTCGGCTGGACTTCACTGACACAAGGTGTCAGTGAAGGGGTCCTACGGTCCAGCCATGGCTTTCCAGGAGAAACTGCTGCGGGTGCTGCCACCGGTCGAGGTGGCGGGCCGTTCCGTCAAGCGCTACCACGTCACCGCCGACCCGGCGGGGATCGAACCCGAGGTCGAGCGGGCCGCGTACGCGATCCTCCCCGAGCTGCTGCCCGAGCCGGACGGCACGCCGGGCGCCGGCTTCGTCGTCCTCCACCGGGGCGGGGACGACGGGGCGTACCTCAACGCGTACAGCTGGGCCTGGGACAACGCGCTGCACTTCGCCGGGGCCGCGGGCGGCCAGCCGGTGCTGGGCTGCCCGGACCGCGACCCCACGCACTTCGTCCGGCTGGAGCCGAAGCTGATCGGCTGCGTCTGGGAGCTGCCGCCGCTCCTGCACGAACGGGACGCCTGGGTGCGCCACATGCTCGCGCCCGACCGTCCCGACCTCGCCGCCTACCTCGCCGACTCGCACCCCGAGGGCACGACGGGAGACCGCGCGTGAACGACTTCGACTTCCTCGTCGGCAGCTGGGACGTCGCCAACCGGTGGCGGACGGACTTCCTCGACGAGAGCAGCGAGTGGGAGGAGTTCCCGGCCGTCAGCCACGCCTCGCGGCACTTCGAGGGCGGCGCGAACCTCGACGAGATCATCTTCCCGACCAAGGACTTCGCCGGGCTGACGCTGCGGCTGTACGACGCCGAGCGCGGGCAGTGGTCGCTGCACTGGGCCAGCCAGCGCACCGGGACGCTCTTCCCCCCGGTCACCGGGTCCTTCGGCGCGGACGGCGTCGGCGAGTTCTACGGCGACGACACGTACGCGGGGCGGGCGATCAGGGCGCGCTTCGTCTGGTCGGGGATCACGCGGGACTCCGCGCGCTGGGAGCAGGCGTTCTCCGTGGACGGGGAGAAGACCTGGGTGACCAACTGGATCATGGAGTTCAGCCGCCGCTGATCAGGGCGCGAACCGCGGAACGGATCCGCACGCGGGGCCGGGTCGCCGGGAACGAGGGGCCGGCGACCCGGAGTGGTGCGCGTGCGGCGTCAGCCGTTGTCGACGCCGTTGCCGGACAGGACCGGGATCTGGTCCAGGATGTGCGACAACGGCTCGTCGCCCTTGCCCTGGGTGGAGTTCTCGGTGCACTGCTGGTTCTGCGGCGAGGACAGGACGTTGATGTCCTGGACCGTGATCGGCACCAGGCCGACGAGCGAGCCGACGTTGGCCTTGGCCGGCAGGCCCACACACAGCTTGTTGAGCGTGCCCTGCACGAGGCCGATCTGCGGGCTCATCGTGCCGTCGGTGTGGGTGTCGCCGTAGTGCGACTCGGCGCCGTTGCCGTTGACGGTGCTGAAGCCCGTGTCGTCACCGATGGCCATCGCCTGCGGGGCCGAGGCGGCGCCGGCGGCCACGACGGAGGCCGCGAGGGCGGCCCCGGCCAGGAACTTCTTGATCATGATCTGTCCTTCAGGTGCGGGGATGCCCTGGGTGGGGGGCAATGGGATCAACCGCCCAGGGCGGGTTTGGTTCCGGTGCTTCATCCCATTGGCGGACGGGCCCGGACAGTGAAGTTCAGTGCCCGATGGGCAGGCCGCCGAGCAGCGCCGTTCCCTTGGCGACGCCGTTGAGCGTCGGCGTCAGGTCCTTGGTGGCGTCCGTCGCCTGGCCCAGCAGCGTGCCGGCGGTGGTGTCCGTCCTGACCTTGTCGCTGAGCTTCTTCGCCACGTCGACGACGGGGCCGACGCTGGCGTCGCCCGCCTGCGCCAGCGGCTGCGCCTGGAAGAGCTGGTCGACGCCGCCGTTGATGCTGGTCGGCATCGTCGGGGCGGCCGCGCTGTCGGCGAACGCCGGTGCGGCGGCGCCCATCGCCATCACGGAACCGGCGACGACCACGGCAACCTTGGAGTACTTCACTGTCAACCCTTTCGGTAGCGGCGCCCGGGGCGGCCGCGGGGATTGCGGCCGGGTGGGCGGCGGATGGCCCACGGCGCCGTAGCCCCCTGAACAACGACTCCGCCGCGGAACGGAAACCCCGCCGAATGAAACTTCTCAGCCGTCACCCGGAAGTGCTGCGGCGGCCCGGTGCACGCGCCAATTACCTTTCGCCGGCCCCGGAACGGAATACGGAATTCGAAGAAACGCTCTCGGGGAGCGAAATGCACGGCCTGTCCGCGGTGGGCCCCCATTCCCACCGCGTCCACAGGGCAATGCGTTCAGACCCGTGCGGTGCGCGACCGGCGGTAGAGCATCGCTCCGCTCAGCAGCAGCCCGGCGCTGACGGCTCCCGCCGTGCCCAGGTCCTCCGAGCCGGTGCGCGCGAGCTGCGCGCCCTGCGCGAGGACGGGCCGGACCGCGGCCGCGTGCTTCGGCGGTGCGGGGTGCGCGACCGGCGGTGCGGGGTGCGCGACTGGCGGGGTGACGTGCTCGACCGGCGGGGTGACGTGCGGCGACGGCGGCGGCGTGTGGCGCACCGGCGGCGGCGCGGGGTTCGACGGCGCGTCCCCGCCGCAGTCGTTGCCCATCACCGGGTTCAGCAGTCCCACCAGGTCAGCCGTGTTGCCACAGGCGTTGACCGGCGTCTCGACCTGGACCCGGCCGTTGTTGCCCGACCCCACACCGGGGGAGCCCGCCGTGGTGGCGTCGTCGTGCCGCAGGCCCGCGGGCGGCGCGGCGTGCCGCGGGGGCGAAGCGGCGTGCCGCACCGGCGCCTCGGCGTGCGCGGACGGTGGCGCGGCGTGCCGTGCGGGGGCCGGTTTGTGCCGCTGCTGCGTCGGGGCGTGCTGCTCCGCCGCCTGGGCGTGCTGCTCGTGCGACGGGGCGGACGTGTTGCCGCAGCCGTTGCCCATCGACGGGTTCAGCAGCCCGACGGGGTCCACCGAGTTGCCGCAGAGGTTCACCGGCACGGTCACCGGGACCTGGACGCTGTTGCCGGACGCGATGCCCGGCGAGTGCGACGTGTTCGTCCGGGCTTCCGCGTCCGCGTGCGCGTAGCCGCCGGTCATGGCGAGCACCCCGCCCGCCGCGGCGACGGTGATCAGACTCCTGCTCAAGGCCTGTCGCATCGACTCTCTTCCCTGCATGGGTGTGCGAAGCGCGCGAGAAGGCCTCCCGCGCGCCGGAACCGCCGCGGCCCCGGAGCACAGACGAGCGCTCCGAGGCCGCGGCGGTCGCCCTCACGGGCTGGGGACCAACGTCAGGCGTTGGTGCAGGCGTTGCCGAACGCCGGGTTGAGCAGCGCGATGACGTCGACCGTGTTGCCGCACAGGTTGACCGGGATGTGGATCGGGACCTGGATGCTGTTGCCCGACAGGACGCCCGGGGAGTTCGTCACGACGGCCTCGGCGCCGGCGTCGGCGAAGGCGGGGGCTGCGCCGCCCAGGACCATCAGGGTTCCTGCGGCGAGCGCGGCGATCTTCGAGTACTTCACGTTGGGCTCCCTTTCCGTAGGGGCATCGAGCACAGTCACGACCGTCGTGCTGCCCGGGGCAATTCCTTGCCGTCCGTGACACCGCTACCATCCGGGGTAACGACCGCCAATGCCCAAAGAAACCCCTGCTACGCATGCCCCCCGATCATCCACCCGAATGCCGTAACTACGGCTTCCGAAATTCAACCAATTTCCGCGCCGCATAAGGTTGTGGGTCTGAATTGGGGCAACGCAAAACAGCCCTGGCCGCCGGTGGGAACCGGCGGCCAGGGCCTTCGGGCAATGCGGGTCAGTTGTTGCCGGCGCCGTTGCCGGAGAGGACCGGGATCTGGTCCAGGATGTGCGACAGCGGCTCGTCGCCCTTGATCTGGGACGAGTTCTCGGTGCACTGCTGGTTCTGCGGCGAGGACAGGACGTTGATGTCCTGGACGGTGATCGGCACCAGGCCGACGAGCGAACCGACGTTCGCCTTCGCCGGGAGGGCGATGCAGGGCTTGTTCAGGGAGCCCTGGATGAGCGCGAACGACGGGCTCATGTAGCCACTGGTGTACGTGTTGCCGTAGTTCTGCACGGCCCCGTTGCCGTTGGTGGTGCTGGCACCGCCCGAGTTGCCGACGGCCATCGCGGGCGCGGCCACCGCGGCAGAGACGCCAACGACGGAGACAGCCACCGCAGCCGTGGCGAGGAACTTCTTGATCACGATGATTCCTTCTGTGCGAGATTGCCCCGGTACCGGGTCGCAGTGACCAACCGCCCCTGGTGGGTTTGGTTATGGCCCTTCACCCGAATGGTGACGACCCGGTGCCGGCCATGCGTCGTACGGTCAGCAGTCCTCGTTGACACAGGAGTTGCCGAATACCGGGTTGAGCAGTCCGATCACGGTCACGTTGTTTCCGCACAGGTTGACCGGCACGTGCACCGGAACCTGGACCTGATTTCCGGAACCGACACCGGGCGATTGCACGGCGGATCCCTCGGCACCGGCGTCCGCGAAAGCGACACCGGACGCACCGGCGACAGCGGCGCCGGCGAAAGCGGCGAGAACAGTGGCTTTGGCAAGACGGGACAAGGGAGCACCTTTTTCTGCTGGAGAACCTGCGTCGGCGTTCGCCCGGATGGGCCAACGGACGTATCAACGCATGAGTCCAGCGGAGGGTGTCTCCCCCGGAAGGTGAATCACCGGTCGTTTGTACGTCAACACGGTGACGTCAACACAGCTCCCTGATTAATCAAGGATTACCTGCCCGGCACACCCCTCGTTATAGACGGACAGACCGCTGAGGCGGCGGAGGCAGCAGGCACCACACATCCATTCTTCAGGTCGCGAAGAGAGAGAACGGCGCGCGATGCGGCAACACCAGCAGGAACCGGGCCGGCTGACGGTGCTCCACCTCGTCCAGCCGGTCGACGGCGGGGTCGCCCGCGTCGTCACCGACCTGGTGCGGGCCCAGGTACAGGACGGGATCCGGGCGGTCGTGGCCTGCCCGCCCGGCGGTGCCCTGGCCGCCGACGCGGCCGGGGCGGGCGCCGAGGTCGTGCCCTGGGCGGCCGGCCGCTCCCCCGGCCCCGGCCTGGCCGCCGAGACCGCACGCGCCCGCCGGGTGGTCCGCGAGGTGCGTCCCGACCTGCTCCACGCCCACAGCGCCAAGGCGGGGCTGGCCGGACGGCTGGCGGTGCGCGGCAGCGTCCCGACGGTGTTCCAGCCGCACGCCTGGTCCTTCGAGGCGGTCGGTGGCGCGACCGCGTACGCGGCCCTGCGCTGGGAGCGGTGGGGCGCGGGCTGGGCCACCCGGGTGCTCTGTGTCAGCGAGAGCGAGCGGCAGACGGGGGAACGTGCCGGGATCGACGCCCGCTGGGCGGTCGTCCCCAACGGCGTCGACCTCGACCGCTTCACTCCGGACGGCGGGCCGCAGGACGCGGCACACGGTCTGCGCGGCTCGCTGCCCGCCCTCTCCGACCTCGGCCCCGCCGACCGCCTGGTGGTCTGCGTGGGCCGGCTCTGCCCGCAGAAGGGCCAGGACCTGCTGCTGCGGGCCTGGCCCGAGGTCACCGCCCGGCTGCCCGGCGCCCGGCTGGTCCTGGTCGGCGAAGGCCCCGACCGCGACCGGCTGTTGCGGGGCGCCCCGGACGGGGTGCTGTTCGCCGGGGCCACCCGCGACCCCGTCCCCTGGTACCGGGCCGCCGACGTGGTGGTCCAGCCGTCCCGGTGGGAGGGGATGGCGCTCGCCCCGCTGGAGGCGATGGCGTGCGGCCGCCCCGTGGTGATGACCGACGTCGACGGCGCCCGCGAGAGCCTGCCGCCCGGCCAGGAACGGCACTGCCTGGTGCCGCCGGAGGACCCGGGCGCCCTCGCGAAGGCCCTGCTGGGCCTGCTCACCAACCCCGGCGTCTGCGCCACCACCGCCCGCCGGGCCCTCAACCACGTGCGCACGACCTACGACGTGCGGCGGACGACGGCATCGGTCGCGGACCTCTACCGCGACCTGCTCGATCCGTCGCGACCCGAGTGCAGGGAACGCATCACGAGATGACGACGGAGAGCGCAAGCGCGCCCCACCCGGCCCGGAACGTGCGGCAGACCCCGGTCGCGTCCGCCGCCGCCACCGCCCCGGTCGCGCCACCGCGGGGGCCGGTGGAAGCCGCCGTGCGGCGGCCCCACGCCCGGGTCCCCGTCCGCCACCGGGCGGTCGTCCCCCTCCTCGCCACCGACTGCCTGGCCGCCGCCGCCGTGCTGGCCGTCCGGCCGGGCTCCCCCGTCCTGCTGCTCGGCCCGCTCCTGGTGTGCCTGGCCCTGCTGCACACCTACGCCGGGCTGTACCGCACCGGCCTCGACCCGGCGGCGCTCGACGAACTGCCGGGACTGCTCGGCTGTTCGGCGCTCGCCTGGTGCGCCTCGGCCACCATCCTCGCGGCCGTCCGCCCGGCGCACTCCCCCGGCTGGCCGGTGCTGCTCACCACGATCGCCGCGACCGGCCTGCTGGCCTGCGCCGCCCGCGCGGTGGTCTACCGGTTCCAGCGCTGGTCGGCGCGCCGCCACCCGAGTTCGACGCTGCTGATCGGCGCGGGTCCGGTCGTCCGGGACGTGGCCGAGGTGCTGTACGAGCACCCCGAGTACGGCATGCGGCCGGTCGGGGTGGTGCTGCCGTACGACACGCCGGGCGCGGACTCGCCGCTGCCGGTGCTCCGTTCCGTCGGCGACATCCACCGGGCGATCATCCAGAACTCCGTGCGCTACGCCGTCTTCGCCGGGGCGCCCGCGGGCAACCCGGCGGCCGCGAACCTGGTCCGGCTGCTCGCCGCCCGCGGCTGCTGCCTGTGGCAGGTCACGTCGGGGCCCGGTTCCAGGACCGCGGGCCGGCCGTCCGCCGGCCACCTGTGGGGCTTCGCCTGCGCCCGCCTCGACCCCTACCCGCGCCCCGGCGCGGGGCTGCTGGCCAAGCGGGCCCTGGACGCCCTGCTCGCGTTCCTCGCACTGCTCCCCGCGGCCCCGATCCTGGCGCTCAGCGCGCTGGCCGTCCGGCTGTCCGACGGCCCGGGGGTGCTCTTCCGGCAGGAGCGCGTCGGGCTGGACGGCCGCCCGTTCACCCTGCTGAAGTTCCGCACCCTGCGGCCCAGCGACGAGCGGGAGTCGGCCACCCGGTGGAACGTCTCGCACGACCGGCGGATGAGCTCCGTCGGCCACTTCCTGCGCCGCACCTCGCTGGACGAGCTGCCGCAGCTGTGGAACGTCCTGCGCGGTGACATGAGCCTGGTCGGACCCCGGCCGGAACGGCCCTACTTCGTCCACCAGTTCGCGCAGACCTACCCCGGATACAAGGACCGGCACCGGATGCCCGTGGGGATCACGGGGCTCGCGCAGATCCACGGGCTGCGCGGCGACACCTCCATCGAGGACCGGGCCCGCTTCGACAACCACTACATCGAGAGCTGGTCGCTGTGGCAGGACGTCCGCATCCTGCTGCGCACCGCGACGGCCCTCTTCCGGTTCGGGGGGAGCTGAGCGTGGCCGTCCTCCCGGACACCGCCCCCCGCCCCGTACGGCACGCGACTGCCGTCCGTCCGCCGGCCGTCCGCGGCGCCCGGTGGGCCTGGCTGGCGCCGCTGCTGCCCGCGGTGGCCACCGTCCTGCTGCTCGCGGCCCCCATCGGCGCGGGCGACGTGAGCGCCTCCGGGAAGATGACCCCCGCCGACGCGGCCTCCGGGATCATGGTCGCGTTCTGCGCGCTGCGGGCGCTGCGCGCGCGGACGCGCCCGCTGACCGCGGCGGCCGCCCTGGTCCTGGGCGCGCCCGTCATCGCCATCGCGGTGGCGGCGGTCTCCGCCGCGGACCCGGCCGAGGGCGTCGCCGGATTCGTGCGCTATCTGCAGGTCTTCGTCCTCGTGCCGACCTCGCTGGTGCTCCTGCTGCGCACCCGGCGGGACTTCCTGGTGGTGGCCGGCTCCGTCGTCCTGCTCGCCCTGGTGCAGGGCGCGATCGGGGTCCACCAGTACGCGACCGGCACCGGTGCCTCGTACGTCGGCGAGAACATCCGCGCCGTCGGCACGTTCGGGCCCTCGGACGTGATGGGCATGGCGACGGTGGTCGCCTACGGGCTGGTGATCGCCGTCGGGGTGGCCCTCGCACCGGCCGCGCCCGGCTCCCCCCGCCTGCTGCGGCCCCTCGCGCTGGGCTGCGCGGCGGCGCTCTCCGTCCCGCTGGTGCTGTCCTTCAGCCGCGGCACCTGGATCGCCACCGTGCTGGCGTGCGCGGTGATGACCGTGCTGGCCGGGTGGCGGCAGGCGGTGCGGATCCTCGCGGTGACGGCCGCCGCGGGCGTGGTGCTGGTCGGCGGCGCCGGAGTGGGCTCGCAGCTGATCAGCGACCGGGTCGCCAGCATCACCCAGGTGACCGACGCGCCCGACTCGTCGGTCACCGACCGGTACGGTCTGTGGGCCGCCGCGACCGGGATGTGGCGCGAGCGGCCGGCCACCGGCGTCGGCCTCAAGGGCTTCCCCGCCCACCGCGACGGCCACGCCGCGCTCAACGTGTCCTCCGGCAGCGACACCGACGGCGCGGGCCAGAGTTTCGTGCGCGAACCCCTGCTGTCGCCGCACAACATGTACCTGCTCATCCTCAGCGAGCAGGGGCTGATCGGGATCACCCTGATCGTCGGCAGCTGGGCGGCGCTGCTCGTCGCCGGGCTGAGCCGGCTGGCCGGGGCCCGCCGTGCGGGCCGCGGCGCCGAGTGCGGGCTGATCGCGACCGGGCTGCTGCTCTGGCAGTGCGTCGACTTCCTGTACGCGGACATCGGCGGTCCCTCGACCGTGCTGACCGCCATGCTCTTCGGCCTGGCCGCCGCCTGGGCGCTGCGCCCGGCGGAGGCCGCGGGCGGGCCGGAGGCGGCCCGATGACGGACACCACCGCGCCGCCGGAGCCCCCGCCGCCGCCACTGAGGTCCGCCGCCGTCCCGGCTGCCTCCGCCGTCCCGGCGCCCTCCAGCGTCCCGGCCCCCTCCACCGCGCCGGACGGCGGCGGACCGGCGCGGGAGCCGTTGGTGAAGCCGGTGACGGAGCCGGTCGCGGAGCAGCCGCAACCGTCCGGCCTGGGGCGGGTGCTGGCGCGGGCCGCGGCCGTCACCGCCGCGCTCACCGCGCTCGGCTCGCTGCTGGGGCTGGTCCGCGACCAGACGATCGCCCACCTCTTCGGCGCGGGGCCCGCCACCGACGCCTTCCTGGTCGCCTGGACCGTCCCGGAGCTCTCCTCCACCGTCCTCATCGAGGACGCGATGGCCCTGCTGCTGATCCCGGCGTTCAGCCTGGCACTCGCCCGGCGCGGTGCCGGGCCGGACCACGGGCCCGACCCCGTCCGGGCGCTGCTGGCGGCCACGCTGCCCCGGCTGCTGCTCGCCCTGGGCGCCGCGATGGTGCTGCTCGAAGTGGGCGCGCCCGCTGTCGTCGGCGTCCTCGCGCCCGGCCTGCGGGACCCCGCCCTCGCGGTCGACTGCACCCGGCTGACCGCCGCCACCGTCCTGACGTTCGGCCTCACCGGCTACTTCAGCGCCGCGCTGCGCGCCCACCGCCGGTTCGTCCCGCCGGCGGCCGTCTACGTCGTCTACAACCTCGGCATCATCGCCACCCTGCTGCTGCTCCACGCCCGCTGGGGGGTGCGCGCCGCCGCCGCGGGGGTCGCGGTCGGCGGCCTGCTGATGGTGCTCGTCCAGCTCCCCTCGTTCCTGCGCAGGCTGCCGCCACGAGGCGGCAGGAGCGGCCGGGGCAGCCGGGGCACGGCGGCCGCCGTGCGGGGGGCGGCGGGTCCCGCGCCGCTCGGGATCGCCCTGCTGGCGCCCGTCATCGTCTTCAGCCTCTGCCGCCAGGCGCAGGTGCTGGTGGAACGCTTCCTCGCCGCGCCGCTGCCCGCGGGCGCCATCTCGCACCTGAACTACGCGCAGAAGATCGCCCAACTCCCGATGGTGCTCTCCCTGATGATCGTCACGGTCACCTTCCCGGTGGTCGCGCGGGCGCTCGCCGACGGCGAGACGGACCGGGCCCGGCAGCGGGTGGAGCGCGACCTGACACTGGCCGCCATGGTGGTGCTGCTCGGCACCGCCTTCGTCATCGGCTGCGCGCCGCAGATCGTGCAACTGCTCTTCCAGCGCGGCGCCTTCGACGCGGCGGACACCGCCGCGACCGCGTCCGTCATGCGGGTCTACGCGCTGGGCCTGCTCGGCCAGAGCATGGTCGGTGCCCTGGTCCGGCCGTTCTTCTCGGCGGCGCGGCCGATCTGGTACCCGGCCGCCGCCATGGGCGCGGGGCTGCTGATCACCGTCGTCGCGGGGGCCGTCACCGTCGGGTACTGGGGCGCCCAGGGCATCGCCGGCGCCAACGCGCTCGGCATCACGGCCACCGCCGTGCTGCTGCTGCGCGGCCTCGGCACGCGGGTGATCGCCATCAGGGCCCGCACGGTCGCGGCCGCGCTCGGCCGGCTCGCCGTAGCCGCCGCGGCCGCGTGCGCGGCCGGCTGGGTGACCGCGCGCCTGCTGCCCGGCCCGCTGCCCTCCCTCGCCGCCTGCTGTCTCGTGGTGCCGGCCGTCGCCACCGCGACCGCCGCCGCCGTCCGGGTGCCGGAAATCCCGCATCTGCTCGCCACCGTGAAACGGAAGCTGCCCCATGCCCGCTGACACCGCACCCGTCCGAGCCCCCGCGCGCCGCCCGGCCGCCCGCGACACCCTGTCCAAACGGGGCGGCAGGACGGCGCCGTGGGTGCTGATGTACCACTCCGTCGGGGAGTGCGCCGACGATCCGTACCTGGTGACGGTCAGCCCCGACCGGCTCGAACAGCAGCTGCGCTGGCTGACCCGCCGCGGCCTGACCGGGGTCGGCATCGCGGAGCTGCTGCGCGCCCGCGCGGACGGCCGCGGCAGCCGGCTGGTCGGGCTGACCTTCGACGACGGCTACGCCGACTTCGTCGAGCACGCGGTACCGCTGCTGCGGCGCCACGGGCACACCGCCACCGTCTTCGTCCTGCCCGGCCGGCTCGGCGGCAGCAACGAGTGGGACGAACTCGGGCCGCGCAAGCCGCTGCTGACCGAGGACGGCATCCGCGCCGCGGCGGCGGCCGGCATGGAGATCGGCTCCCACGGCCTCGTCCACCAGGATCTGACCGCGACCGCGGACGGTGTGCTGGCCGACGAGGTGCGCGGCAGCCGCGACCTGCTCCAGGAGATCACCGGGACGGTCCCGGAGGGCTTCTGCTACCCGTACGGCAAGGTGGACGCGCGCGTCGTCAACGCCGTGCTCGCGGCCGGCTACGCGTACGGCTGCGCCGTCGCGGCGGGCCCGCTGACCGGGACGTTCGCGCTGCCCCGCGCCTACGTCGGGGAGCAGGACACCGACGCGCGGCTGGCCGCCAAGCGCGTGCGGCACCTGGTGAGCCGCCGCCCGCTGGACGGCCGATGAAGGTCCTGCACGTCATCACCGGGCTCGACATCGGCGGAGCGGAACAGCAGTTGCGGCTGCTGCTGCGGCACCTGCCGGTGTCCTGCGAGGTCATCACCCTCACCCATCCGGGCCCGGTCGCCGACGGCATCCGCGCCGACGGCACGCCCGTCACCCATCTGGGGATGTCCGGGAACCGGGACCTGACCGCGCTGCCCCGGCTCACCCGGCTGATCCGCGCGGGACGCTACGACCTCGTCCACACCCACCTCTACCGGGCCTGCGTCTACGGCCGGATCGCCGCCCGGCTGGCGGGGGTGCGCACGGTGGTCGCCACCGAGCACTCCCTGGGGGCCACCACGATCGAGGGACGCCCGCTGACCCGCGGCACCCGCGCCCTGTACCGGGGCACCGAGAAGCTCGGCAGCGCCACCGTCGCGGTCTCGGACACCGTCGCCGAACGGCTGCGCGCCTGGGGCATCCCCGGACCGCGGATCCACACGGTGCCCAACGGCATCGACGCCGGCGCGTTCGCGTTCGACCCGGCGGTCCGGGCGGCGACGCGCAGCCGCCTCGGACTGCCGCGGGACGCCTTCGTGGTGGGCGGGGTGGGGCGGCTGGTGCCCGGCAAGCGGTTCGACCTGCTGGTGCGCGCGGTCGCCGGCCGCCCCGGCGCCCATCTGCTGCTGGCCGGCGCGGGACCGGAGCGGGAGGCCCTGCTGGACCTGGCAGCCGGGCTCGGCGCCGCCGACCGGATCCACCTGCTGGGGGAGACCGGCGGTGCGGACCGTCCCGGCGCGGCGCCGCCCCTGCCCGCGCTGCTCGCCGGCGTCGACCTCTTCGTCTCCGCCTCGCAGGAGGAGACCTTCGGGCTGGCCGTGCTGGAGGCCCTCGCGGCCGGCCTGCCCGTGCTGTACGTCACCTGCCCGGCCATCGACGACCTGCCCGCCGCGCACGCGCCCGGCGCCCGGCGGATCGGCGCCGCCGCCGACGCGCTCGCCGCGGGTCTGCGGCAGCACCAGGAGGCGGGGCCGCACCGGTTCCCGGTGCCCGACGCCGTCGGCCACTACGACATCGCCGGCACCGCGGGCCGGCTGGCCGAGCTGTACGCCCACGCCGCCGCCCGGCCCTGACCAGAGCCCTCAGAAGGAGCGATTCCATGGACGAGACCCGAAACCCCGCCCCCGGCGCGCCGCATCGGCTGCGGGACGCGGCACGGCGGCTGCCGCGCTGGTGGCCGCTGCCGCTGTGCGCCGCCGTCGGGCTGGCCGGCGGCCTGGGCTACGGCGTGGCCACCCCGCCGCAGTACTCCGCGACCAGCTACGTCATCGTCGTCCCGCAGCGTGCCGACCCGGCCACCGCGCTGGGCTTCGCGCAGGCCTACGGCCGCGTCGTCACCGGCTCCACGGTGCTGGCCGACGCGCAGGAGGACGCGGGCGTGCCCCTCGCGGAACTGCGCGCCAACGTGCAGGTGGCCACGTCGCCCGACGCGCCGATGATCTCGATCACGGGCACCGGCAGCCGGGCCCGCGACGCCTCGGACATCGCCAACGCCGTGGCGAACTCCCTGACGGCCACCGGCAACCGGAACGCCGCCAACACCGGGGTGCGGCTGCTGATGTTCTCCCCGGCCGCCGTTCCCCTCGCGCCCGCCTCGTCCTCGACGGCGCTGTCCGGGGCCGTCGGCGGCAGCGCGGGCGGCCTGCTCGGCGCGCTGGTCCTGCTGGTCCGCCCCGGCAACCGCGGCCGCCGGGCGGCCGGCCACGCCGCCGTGCCCGCGCCGGCCCACGCCGGCCACCCGCCGGTCCGGGAAATGGCGTGATGACCGGCGGCGACCTCGCGGCCGTCCGCTCGGTGACGATGTGCCGCGACCCGCGGCAGTTCACCGCCCTGCGCGAGGAGTGGGGGCGGCTGCACCGGAACTGCCGCACGGCCACCCCGTTCCAGAGCCACTCCTGGCTGGACTCCTGGTGGACGTCGTACGGGCGGGCCGGGCGGCTGCGGGTGCTGCTGGTCCGGCAGGACGGGGAGCTGATCGGCGCCGCCCCGCTGATGCTCGTCCACCGGCCGCTGCCCGTCCTGGTGCCGCTGGGCGGCGACATCACCGACTTCACCGACGTGCTGCTCGACGACCACGCCACCGACGCCGCCGTCACCGCGATGGCCGTGGGCCTGCGCCAGGCGGCCCGCGGTGCCCTGATCGACCTGCGGGAGGTACGGCCGGGCGCCGCCGCGGAGCGGCTCCACGACAGCTGGCGGGGACCGAAGCGGCGGCTGGCGGACTCCGTCTGCCTGGAGCTGCCCGGCGTCCCGCTGCCCGAACTGATCACCCGGATGTCCACCTCCCGCGGCCAGCGCACCCGTTCCTACGTGCGCAAGCTCGACGCCCTCGGCATCGAGGAGCGCGTCGTGCCCGCGCACGAGGTGCCCACGGCCGTCGAGAACCTGCTGCGGCTGCACATCCTGCAGTGGGAGGGGCGCGGGGTGAACCCGGAGCACGCGCGGCCGCGCTTCGCCGCCCACCTCAAGCGGGCCGGGCAGCACATGGTGTCCGGCGGGGACGCCGTCATCACCGAGTACCGGCTGGACGGCGAGGTGCTGGCGTCGGACCTCAAGCTGCTCTCCCCGCGGCTGGTCGGCGGCTACCTGTTCGGCGCCGACCCCCGGCTGCGCGCCACCAAGGCGGATCTGACCACCATGCTGATCAGGAACGGCGCCGGGCACGCGACCGCCGCGGGCGGCGGCGGTGCGCTGAGCCTGCTGCGGGGCAGCGAGCCGAACAAGCTCCCCTGGTGCCCCGACCTCGTCGCCAACCAGCGGCTGCTGATGGCGTCGCCGCTGCTCGCGCCCGTCCTGTGGCTGCAGGTGGCACGGGCCGCGCTCCGCGACCGGGCGGCCGGGGCGGTGCGCCGTCATCTGCCGGCGGTGCGCGCCTGGCGGGCCCGGCTGAACACCTGGCGGGCGAAGCAGGTCTGACGCGCACACCCCCCGCCGGGCCGCCCCGGACATGACCACGGCCCGCGGCGCGCGCCGATCCGCGTGCCGCAGGCCGTGGGGGTCCCGGAGGCGTCAGCCGGGCAGGCCCGGCAGCGGCGGGGTCGGCACCGGGAGCGACGGCAGCGCCGGGAGCTTCGGCAGACCGGGCAGGTCCGGGGCGGGCAGCCCGCCGCCGAGCACCGCGGCGACCAGGACGTTGACCAGGCCGGTCACGACCTTGAGCGCGCCCGCGGCGGCACCGGCCACGTCACCCGACCCGGCCGCCTTCAGCAGATCCGCGACGGCCGCCTGCAGGGCGGCCAGCGCGTCAGCCGACACGTCGGCCGCACGCGGTGCGGAGTGGCGCGGTGCGGAGACGTCCGCGGGGATGACGCCGCGCCTCGGCACGCCGGGCAGCGCCGGAAGCGCGGGAGCGGCGGGCAGCGCGCCGGGGGTGGCCGGCAGCAGGGGCGCGGCGGGCAGCGCCGGGGCCGCCGGAAGGCCCGGCGCGGCGGGGAGGGCCGGGACGGCCGGGGCGCCGGGGACGGCCGGGGCGGCCGGCGCCGCGGGGACGGCCGGGGCGGCGGGGAGCTTGGCCGCGTCGATCGCGGCCTTGATCGCGTCGGTGTGCTTGGTGATCTCCGCCGGCGACAGCTTGTTGCCGGGGGCGGCGAGCACGGCCTTGACCGCGTCCGTGACCGGCGTCAGGACGCCGCCCAGCTTGCCGAGAGCGGTGACTTGCGCGAGGAGCGCGGCGGGATCGGGTGCCGCTGGAGCGGTGCGTCCGGCGAAAGTGCCGGCGGGGGCGACGTCGGGGGACGCGAACGCCGTGCCGGCAGTGCCGAATGCGAGGGCGCCGACGAGGGCGGTGGAAACGATCACGCCGGTCGTCCGGTGGGTGCGCATGAAGATGTCTTCCCTTCGCTGAACAGAGCGGGTGTACTCCACAACCGTCGAAAGCGAAAGGCGGGCCCGCAACCTGTCAACCAGCGGCTTCCCGCGTGTCGGACTCCCCCGCCCGGCCCGGGCCGGCGGCGAACAGCCCCTGCACGCAGCGCATTAGCTGCCGCCCCCGGCGCCGGTGGATTGGGGCGGGCCATGTGAGCCAACCGGGTGCCCGGCCGGAGGCGGCAGCGGGGGCGGAGCGGAGGCTGAACGGCGGCGGACGCGACTGTGGCCGCGTACGGGGTACGCGGCCACAGTCGTGCGGTGGGGTACGGCTGTCAGCCGTTGTTCACACCGTTGCCGGAGAGGACCGGGATCTGGTCCAGGATGTGCGACAGCGGCTCGTCGCCCTTGATCTGCGACGAGTTCTCGGTGCACTGCTGGTTCTGCGGCGAGGACAGGACGTTGATGTCCTGGACCGTGATCGGCACCAGGCCGACGAGCGAACCGACGTTGGCCTTGACCGGGAGACCGACGCAGGGCTTGTTGAGCGAGCCCTGGACGAGGCCGACCTGCGGGCTCATCGTGCCGTCGGTGTAGGTGTTGCCGTAGTTCGACTCGGAGCCGTTGCCGTTGGTCGTGGAGGCACCGCCGTCGTCGCCGATGGCCAGCGCCTGCGGGGCAGCCATGGCGGAGAGACCGACGATGGAAACGGCAACTGCTGCACTGGCCATGAACTTCTTAAGCACGGTTCGCCCTTCTTGAAACGATGTTCCTGTTGTTGAAGCGAACTGATCAACTGCCGATCTATGGTTTGGTTCCGCGATTTCACCCCACTGGCCCAACCGTTTCTCCACGCGAAACGCCCGGCGGCGTGCCGCCGGGCGGTCGCTTTCCCGTCGAATTCCGGTCAGGCCTTCTTCTGGGACAGCCATTCGATGCGGAAACACAGCTTCGAGAGGCCGAATTGGCGCTTGCTCTCCTCTCCCAGGTCGAGCGGGAGGCAGACCTCCGCGGGCACCGCGGGAGAACCGAGCGTCGGGGCGGGCCGGAAGATCCCGACCGGCACCGGCACCAGGACGCTCGGGCCGGTGCTCGTGCCCGTGGCGGGACCGGGGCCCGGCACGGGGGTGAGCGTCCCGCCCGGCGCGGGCACCGGCGTCGCGCCAGGGTCGGGCACCGCCGGCACCGTCGGCACCGTCGGCACCGGGGTCGGCACCGTGGGCACGGACGGCTCCGTCGGCACCGCCGGCACGGTCGGTACCGGAGTCGGGGACGGGGTCGGAGCCGGTGCCGGGTCGACGCGGGCGAAGTTCTTCGACCGGAAGACCTTCGACGACTTGGGGTTGTCCGTGCACTGCCACACGCCGTGCGGGCAGTAGTCCGTCAGCGTCTGGTAGACCGCCCGGTGGTCGGTGATCCACTGCAGCATCATCCGCATGTAGTCCGGGTTGTCGCCGTTGCGGAAGAGCCCCCACTCCGGGTACGAGATCGCCTTGCCGTGCGCGGCGGCGAAGTCGACCTGCGCCTGGAGGCCGAACGGCTCCTCCACCTGGTCGTAGAACGAGTCGCCCGGCGGCTGGTCGTACGAGTCCATGCCGATGATGTCCACGACGGAGTCGCCCGGGTAGCACGACGTCCAGCCGATGGCGTCCTGGCCGCGGTTGGGGGTGAAGTCGAACCGGAACCGCTGGCCGGGGACGCTGCGCATCGTGGTCACGATGCGGTTCCAGTACGTCTTCCAGGACTCCGGGTCCGGGCCGCAGCGGTGCGTGTACGTGGTGCCGTTCATCTCCCAGCCCAGCACGATGACGGTGTCCGGCACGCCCAGCCCGACCAGTCGCCGCGCCAGCTCGGTGAAGTGCGCGTCGAAACGCCCCGCCGCGCCGGAGCGCAGCAGCGAGCGCACCTGGCTGTCGGAGACGTGCGCCTCGTTGCGCTCCTGCATCGGCACGTTGAGGACGAAGAGCCGCTCCGGGTCGGCGTTCTTCCACTGGGCCCACGGCTGCAGCAGCTCGGGCTCGCCCTCGATGGTGTGCCAGTTCTCACCGGGCAGGTACGTGTGGCCGACCGTGAGGTCGGTGCCGCCCAGCCACTTGCGCAGGTCGGCGATGCGCCGCACCCCGTCGGCGCCGGAGGACGTGAAGGCCCCCATCGGGGTGTGCCCGGTCGGCGTCGCGGGAGGCGCGGTCGTGGTCGGCCCCGGTGGTCCGGCCGAGGGTGACGGCGGCTCCGGGTCGGTGGTGGCCGCCGTGCTGCCAAGGTCGTCGACGACGGTGTGGGTCATGCCGAGCATGAGCAGACCGGCGGTGACCGCTCCGACACATGCGCCAGTCAGCCTGTGGCGTCGGTGGGCCATAGGTGCTCCTCCTGCGACGTTACCTGTTCGGAGCTTTGTCTCCGGACGGTAATTCAGAAAGTACGAGGAGTCCGGCGATGGGGCCTGTTCTGATAGTCCATTAGGAACCGGATCGGAGTCCGAACCGCTCGGAAATCCGTCGGATCGTCAGATCGAGTGAATACGCGGCCACCGGACGGCCTTCGCCGGTGTGCGTTATCCCGCCGGGCGCAGGATGATGGTGCATAGCTGACGGACAGTCGGCGACGCCCTTTCCAGCGAACGCGTCGCGATACCGCCGCTCCCCAGATGTCCGGCCGTACCGGTCGCTAGCGAGGAGATCCGATCATGAGAGAGGCCGAGGAAAGCGGCAGTGGAAAGGCGGCACCGTCCGCCCACACCCGCCGCCGGGTGCTCCGGGCGGCGTTCACCGCCGCCGTTGCCGTCACCGGCACGACCGCGGTGCTGTACCCGATCGTCACGGCCGGGGACCCGGACGCCGAGCGGGCCGAGGCGGGCAGGTCCGCCCGAGGGAACGATCCGGCCGGACCCGCCCCGAGCCCGGCCGCCGGAGGCTTCGACGAGATCTACCGGGGGCGTCGCATCCAGGGCGTGCCCACCGGGACGGCCGACGGGTCCGAGGCCGACCCCTCGCCCGTCGTCATCCTCATCGACGGCCGGGTGCTGCACGTCATGCGGCGCGCGGACGGGACCTACGTGAGCGTGGCCAACCACTACCAGCCGTACGCCACCCCGCTCGACACGGCCCGCGGCGCGGTCGACGTGATCGGCGCGGCCAAGCTGTCGCTCGCCGGCGGCTTCTCCCAGCACTGACCGCAGAAGGGCCGAACCGGTGTACACCCGCCAGAACCAGAAGAACCTGACCAGCTCCCAACGGGCGAAGTTCGTCCGCGCGATCCTGAAGCTGAAGAGCAAGGGCATCTACGACGACTTCGTCCGCATGCACGGTCGGTACTACGTCTCCGACGGGGACACCGGGCTGCGGGTCGGCCACATGGCGCCCACGTTCTTCCCGTGGCACCGCCGGCTGCTGCTGGAGTTCGAACGGCAACTGCAGGCCGTGGAGCCGAGCGTCACCCTGCCCTACTGGGACTGGACGCGGGACAACTCCAAGACGTCCTCGATCTGGGCGTCCGACTTCCTCGGCGGTGACGGCCGCGCCTCCGACGGCCAGGTCATGACCGGCCCCTTCGCCTACTCGGGCGGCAAGTGGCCGATCTCCGTCGGCGTCACGGAGGAGAAGTACCTGACGCGGCAGTTCGGCCGCCCGGACCGCCCGATCGGCCTGCCCACGAAGGCGGAGCTCGACAAGGCGATGCAGGACCCGGTCTACGACACCGCTCCCTGGAACTCCACGTCGAGCACGCGCGGGTTCCGCAACCGGCTGGAGGGGTGGACGGTCGGCGAGGCGCAGGGCGGCCTGCTCCACAACCGGGTCCACCAGTGGATCGGCGGCCACATGACGGGCGCCACCTCGCCCAACGACCCGGTCTTCTGGCTGCACCACGCGTTCATCGACCTCATCTGGCAGCGCTGGCAGCGCATGCACCCGAAGTCGGGGTACCTGCCGGCCCGGACGCTGGCCGCCTCCGACCCGGAGCACGGCCGCGTCATCAGCTTCGGCGAGCCCATGCCGCCGTGGAACACCAAGCCGTCCGAGGTCATGGACGTGCAGAAGATCTACCGGTACGAGGAGTACTGAGCCGAGGAGCACCGAGCCGGTCCCGGACCGGCCGGACACAGCAGAGCGGCCCCCCGCGAACGCATCGCGGGGGGCCGCATCGATCAGCTGTGAGCAGCCGGGACTACCAGGCGTCGTGGCCCGAGACGTTCTCGCAGTGGTTGCCGAACGCCGGGTTCAGGAGGCCGATCACGTTGACGGTGTTACCGCAGACGTTGACGGGCACGTGAACGGGGACCTGCGCCTGGTTGCCGGACAGGACGCCGGGGGAACCAACGGCAGCACCCTGGGCACCGGCGTCGGCGGCAGCCATGCCGGCGCCGGCGGCCAGAACGGCACCGGCCGCGGCGGTGATGGCGGCTGCCTTGGCGATACGCGACATCGAAATCTCCTTGATGATGAAACCCGGCCGCGGAATGCGGCCTTGACGCCTGCGCAACGCGTATGAATGCCGCATAGTCACGCAGGTTGAGCTGAACTGATGAACGTCACCGCCGGTGAGGGCGGCACCACACCAAAGGCCCCGGAGCTTGGCCGCTCCGGAGCCTTCGCGCGGGGGTGATGCGTTCTGTTCAACGAACCCGGCCGCCGCCGGACACGGTCGGCGGGGCGGTTGCGACCGCTTTCTTCTGACATACCGTCGTATCGCATGTGCGATCGACAAGACCTCGTTCGGTGGGTTTAGCGCCCCGGACTCGCTCGGTCAGGTGACTGCGGGGCCGGTCGGGCCCGGACCGCCGTTACAGTCCGTTGCCATGAGTCAGACCAGTACCGCTCCGGACATCACCCGCCTGAGCCAGATGGGCACCCTCGCGGTGATCCCCTGGGCCGGCGAGCACATCGAGGACGAACAGGACATCGCGTTCCTCCTGGCCTACTCCCTCGGCGACGTCGAGGGCGGCCCCGAAGTCGCGGAGAGCGCCATCACGGCCGCGCTCGAGGAGGTCGGCCTGCCGATCGGCGGGGCCATCCTGGACATCGCCCAGGTGCCCAAGGCCCCCGTGAAGCTGCTGGTCGAGGGCGGTCAGGCCGTCCTGACCATGCCGTACCTGCACGCGGCCTGCCCCGTTCCCGAGCAGTGGGTGGAGGCGGCCCGCGAGCGCGGCACGGTGTACTTCATGTTCGCCAGCCGGCCGTGGCCGGAGGCGACCCCGGGCAAGCCGGTCAGCGAAGAGGTCCTCAAGTCCTTCGTCGGCGACGAGGCGATGCTCGCCGGCGCAGCGCACTGCTTCGTGCCGGTCGGCTCCCTCCAGGGCTGACCGCACGGCCCGCACGACACGAAGGTCCCCGCCGGAGTACCGGCGGGGACCTTCGTCGTGGACCTCGTGTCCGTCGTGTCCGTCGTGGACGCCTCGGCGTCCGGGGCTGCTACGCCTGGGTGAGCAGCCCGGCGCGCAGCCGGGTCAGGGTGCGGGTCAGCAGCCGGGAGACGTGCATCTGGGAGACACCGAGCTCGGCACCGATCTCGGACTGCGTCATCTCCTGGCCGAAGCGCATCTGCAGGATGGCGCGGTCCCGCTCGCCGAGCTCGGCCATCAGCGGCTTGAGGGCGTGCAGGTTCTCGACCGCCTCCATGCCCGGGTCGTCCTCACCGAGCCGGTCGACGAACGAGCTGCCCGCGGCCTCGTCGTTGTTCTCACCCGAGGGGAGGTCCAGCGAGCCGGCGGTGTAGCCGTTGCTCGCGACCAGGCCCTCGTTGACCTCGGCCGGGGTCAGGTCCAGGTATTCGGCCAGCTCCGCGGTGGTCGGGGAGCGGTCCATCCGCTGGGCGAGCGCGTCCTTCGCCTGCGCCAGGGCGATCCGGCGCTCCTGGAGGCTCCGCGGCACGTGCACGGCCCAGCTGGTGTCCCGGAAGAATCGCTTGATCTCACCCGAGATGTACGGAATCGCGAAGGTCGTGAACTCGACCTCGCGCGACAGGTCGAAGCGGTCGATCGCCTTTATCAGGCCGATCGTGCCGACCTGGACGATGTCCTCCATGTCCTCCGACCGGTTGCGGAACCGGCCGGCGGCGAACCGGACCAGCGACAGGTTCAGCTCGATCAGGGTGTTCCGCGCGTACTGGTGGTCGCGCGTCCCTTCCTCCAGGGTCTGGAGGCGGTCGAAGAAGAGCTTGGACAGGGCCCGCGCGTCCTTCGGCGCGACCTTGCCCGCCTCTTCGATCCAGGGCAGCTCCGTCACCGACGAGGCACAGGCGCCCGTGGTCGGGCCATCAACTACGGCTGTGTCGGCAACCACAGCAGTCTCGGCCGAGTTCACTAGCGCTGTCATGTTCCTCATCCTCCCAGGAGCAACCGGCAATGGCACCCGCCTACCCCGGCCTTTCGCTCCCACACCCTCGATTTTCACGATCTCGGGCACGGGCGGAACGACGAGGTGTGGAACATGCGGGACACGGTACCGGGGGGCCTGGAGGGGCGAGGGTGAAGTCTGGGTGGCGTGGAGGTTCCCGCACTCCGCGGAGGGCGGTCTCGACACGTCGGGTGGTGGGTCAGGCCGCGCAGGGGAGGCGGTCGAGGAGTTCGTCCGCCGGGGCCGGGACCGCGGTGTCGACGGCCGGGGTGACCGTGTCGCCGAGACCGGCGCCGCGCTGGCGGGAGACGGGTGAGGCACCGTGGGCCTCGGCCCGGATGCGCTGCTTGATGGTGGGCGGCAGCGATCCTTCGCGGCGCGGCTCGGGGGCCGCGAGCGACGACAGCGGGAGGACCGGCGCGGTGCGCCCGGCCGTCTCCCGCGGGCGGCGGGCGGCACGGGCCGGGGCGGTGAGCCGCAGGGCGGTGAGGATCCCGGCGAGAACGCCGAGCAGGACGGTCCAGAGTCGCGCGACCCTGGTGGTTGCGGCAGTTGCGGCGGTTGCGGTGTTCGCTGTGGTGGCCACGGCCCCTCGCTTTCGATCGGTTGGTCTGCGTATGTCCCTCATCATGTGGACCCGGCACGACGATCGAGGGATCCGCGCCGCTTGTCGTATGAACACCACCCGGACGGCCCAGCGACCCCGGATATCCGCCGCGGGCCCCCGTAGCGTGAGGACGGCCGAGCGGATCCGCTCCGCCAGGAAGGAGCCCGCCATGTCGGACCGGCGTCCCCGGGTACTGCGCCCGCACAAGCGTGACCAGGGCCCGAAGCCCGACCGGGCCGGCCGGGCCGCCGAGGGCCCGGACACGGCCCCCGAGCGCTCGATGGAGCCCCGGCACCCGGCGGACGAGAACGCCGACTCCGGCCCCGTGGAGAACAGCGTGATCGACGCCGCGCTCTACCGCGACGGCCGCCGCATCGACACCCCGGCCACCCTCACCGAGGCCTACCGCAAGCTGCCCGACACCCCGGACGCCATGGCCTGGATCGGCCTCTACCGGCCGGCCGAGGCGCAGCTGCTGGCCGCCGCCGAGGCGTTCGGGCTGCACGAGCTGGCTGTCGAGGACGCCGTCGTGGCGCACCAGCGGCCGAAGCTGGAGCGCTACGGCGACACCCTCTTCGTCGTGCTGCGCGCCGCCCGCTACCTGGACGACTCCGAGGAGGTCGACTTCGGCGAGCTGCACCTCTTCGTCGGCCCGGAGTTCGTCCTCACCGTCCGGCACAGCCAGTCCCCCGACCTGTCGACCGTGCGCGCCCGGCTGGAGGCCGACCCCGAGCTGCTGCGGCTCGGCCCCGAGGCGGTGCTCTACGCCGTGCTCGACTCCGTGGTCGACGGGTACGCGCCGGTCATCGCCGGACTGCAGAACGACATCGACGAGATCGAGACCGAGGTCTTCGGCGGCGACCCCAAGGTCTCGCGGCGCATCTACGAGCTGTCCCGCGAGGTGGTCGAGTTCCAGCGCGCCACCCGCCCGCTGCTGAGCATCCTGTCCGCCCTGACCGCCGGCTTCGAGAAGTACGGCACCGACCAGGAGCTGCGGCGCTACCTGCGCGACGTCGACGACCACGCCACCACCGTGGTCGAGCGGGTGGACGGCTTCCGGCAGATGATCGCGGACATCCTCGCCGTCAACGCCACCCTGGTCACCCAGGTGCAGAACGAGGAGATGCGGCAGCTCGCCGAGGCCAGCAACGCGCAGAACGACGAGATCAAGAAGATCTCGTCCTGGGCCGCCATCCTCTTCGCGCCGACCCTGATCGGCACCGTCTACGGCATGAACTTCGAGTCCATGCCGGAGCTGAAGTGGGTCTTCGGCTACCCGTTCGCCATCGGGCTGATGGGCGTGGTCTGCGTCGGGCTGTACGTGGTCTTCAAGCGGCGCGACTGGCTGTGAGTGCCGGACGGGGCCCGCGAGAAGGCCGGTGGGTCAGCCCCACAGGGCCTGGGCGAGGGCCACGCCGGCGCCGACCGCGCCCAGCCCGGCGGTGACGCTCGCCGCCACGTTCGCGAGGGCGAGGAACCGGGCCCCCTGCTCGGCCAGCCGCAGCGTCTCGTAGGAGAACGTCGAGTACGTCGTCAGCGCCCCGCACAGGCCGGTGCCCAGCAGCAGCTGCGCGGAGGACGGGGCGGCACCGGCGACCACCGTGCCGGTGACGAGCCCCAGCACCAGGCTGCCGGCCACGTTGACGGTGAACGTCCCCCAGGGGAAGGCCGTACCGTGCCGGGCCTGGACGGAGCGGTCGGTGAGGTAGCGCAGCGGGGCGCCGACGGCGGCGCCGGCGATGACGAGCAGCCAGTTCACGAGGTCCCCCCGCGGACCGCCAGGCGGCGGCCGAGCGCCGTGCCCGTCCAGACGGCCGCCAGGGCCGCGAGCGCCGTCCCCGCGAGGTAGGCGAGACCGGTGGCCGGCTCGCCGTGCTCCAGCAGACCGCGGATGTCGACGGCGTAGGTGGAGAAGGTGGTGAAGCCGCCCAGCACGCCGGTCCCGAAGAACGGCCGCACCAGGGGGTGCACGGCCCACACCTCGCTGATCAGCACCATGAACACGCCCATCACCGCGCAGCCGACGGTGTTGACCAGGAGCGTCGTCCAGGGGAAGGCCCCGGCGGGCGTGGGCCACAGCAGCGCGGCGCCGTAGCGGGCGCAGGCGCCGGCGGCGCCACCGAGCGCGATCACGGCGAGGAGACGGGACATCGCACGTCACGATACCGGCCGGGCCCTTCCCGGCCGCGGGTCAGCGGTTGAAGGTGTCGATGTTGCTGATCTTCCAGACCCCGTCCTGGTGCACGGCGTCCACGGCGAACATGGCCGCCGCGTACGTCGCCTCCTCCTTCGGCGCGGTGCGGGTGTTCCGCTGGTCCGCGAAGATCAGCACCCGGGCCCGGTCGCCGTTGATCAGCTCCACGCCGCTGTCGGTGACCGTCGTGGTCAGGACGAGCTTCTGCACCGGCGCCTGCTTGCGCACCTGGGCGAGCATGTCCGCGTACTGCTGCACGGCCTTGCCGGTCAGCAGCTTCTTCGCCGCCTGGTCGGTCCGGGCGGTGTCCGCGTAGTTGTAGGAGAAGACCGAGTTCACCGCCTGCGTCACCATGCCCTTGACCTCGCTGGTACGGGCGGTGTCGGTGAGGGCGGTGTTGCGGGTGGACGCGGTGTCGTGGAGGGTGCCCGCCTCCATGGCGGCCCAGCCGCCGAACCCGCCGAGCAGCACCGTCAGCACGCCGAGGACCAGCACCAGGCGGCGCGGGCCGCCGCCGCTGTCGCTCTCGGCCTTCCCGGCGGACGCCTTGGGGGACGCTTTCGGCGCGGGCTTCGGCCTGAGTTTCGGCTTCGGCTTCGGCTTCGTCGTCGCTTTCGGGCGGTCGTCCCGCTGCTGTTCCGGTTCCTGGTCCTGCTGCTCCTGCTCCTGCCGTTCCTGCTCCTGCTGCTCCGGGTCGGGCGCGGGCGGCGCTCCCGGGCGCGTGCGGCTCGCGGGCGGCGCGGCGGCCAGGCGCCGCTGCCGGTTGATGAGGTGGCGGGTCGTCGACATGTGCGCGGGTCCTCTCGGGTCCTCTAACCGGCGGCGGAAGGCTGCGGAGTGGGGGCGGTCTCCCCGACCGGCGCCTGGCCGAGGGCGCTGAGCTTCCAGCCGTCGGACGTACGGGTCAGCTCGCCGAGCAGCCGGCTCTCCTTCGCCGACGGCTGGGACTTGGGCGCGGTCACCGTGATGCGCAGCGCCACCATCACGCTCGCCTTGCCGGCCCGGACGTCCAGCTCGGTCACCGATCCGGACAGCACCTTCGCCGTGGTCACCGTCTGCGCCTGCCGCACCTGCTTCTCGAAGCCCTCCCTGCCCTGCACCAGTTGGGTGCGCAGGTCGCCGGTGGTGGAGTTCTGCCAGGTGTCGAGCCCCTGCGTCAGGTTCTTGTGGTCAAGGGTGTTCATGTTCTGCACGCCCTGCTCACCGGCGGCCAGCACCTGGTCGCGGGTCTGCGCGTACGCGGCGGAGTCGTCGTGCGCCGCCCCGTACCAGGCCCAGCCGCCCCAGCCCGCGCCGGCCGCCGCGAGGACGGCCAGCGCCACGGCTGCCACCAGCAGCGGGTTCCACGTCTTCGTACCTTGCATGTGCCTCTCCCCTACCGGGACGTGATGTCGGTGATCTGCCAGTGCCCGTCGTGGAACCGGGCGGTCACCGACAGCTGGGCCGCCGCCGTGGTGGCCTTCTTCCCCTTGCGCTCCGCCGTCTGGTCCAGGAAGACGAGCAGCTGCGCGCTGTCGCCGTCGAGCCGGGTGACCCCGGCCCGCACCACATGGGTGGTGAGCGTCAGCTTCTGCGCGGCCACCTGCTGCTTGACCTGCCCGAACAGCGCCTCGTACTGCCCGGCCGCCGACCCGGCGAGCAGTTCCTTGGCCGCCAGCTCGGTGGCCCGGGTGTCCTCGGGCGTGTACGAGAAGACCTTGCCGAGGGTGTTGCTGACGTCCCCGATGACCCGGCTGGTCGCCGCGGTGTCGGTGAGCGCCGCGTTGGACGTGGCGGCCGGGTCCGTCAGCTGGGAGGTGCGGATCAGGAGCCCGGTGCCCGCCAGCAGCAGGACGGCCAGCAGCCCGGCGGCGATCGCGGCCGGGGTGACGCGACGGCGCCGGGCGGACCGGGTGGTCGCCGGCGCGGCCGGTGCGTCCTCGGCCTCCCGCGGGTCCTCGGCCTCCGGCGGGTCCTCGACGTCGACCGCCTCGTCGACGGGTTCGGTCCTGGTGTCTCCTGTGGTGCTCACGCTCTTCGCCCTCATCTCCCGGATCAGCCCGCGCCGACGGGTACCGCGTTGATCGCCGTGAGCCGCCAGCCCCCGGACGTACGGGCGAGCCCGGCCTCGAAACGTTTGCGGTCGGTGGTGGGCGCGCCGCCGCGCGGGGTCAGCGCCACCCGCACCGTCGCGATGAGCCTGGCCGTGCCCGACCGGGTGTCGAGTTCGGTGACCGCCGCGTCGGTGACGGTGCAGCGAGCGCTGGTCCCGGCCCGCTGCAGGGACGTGCCGCTCTGGGCGTTGGTGCGGGCCACCTCGTCGTGCAGCGGCCCGGTCGTGGCGTCGAGCCACTGCCGCAGCCCCTCCTGGACGTGCTGGGCATCGGTGCCGTCGATGCTGTTGAGGCGGGCGATGTTCCGCCGCCCGTCGGCCAGGACGGCGTCGCGGGCCTTGGCGTAGGCGAGCGACTCGTCGGTCCGCGCCTCCCGGTACGACCAGCCCGCGAACGCGCAGAACACCACGATCGCCGCCGCCACCGCCCAGACGACGGCGCTCCTGGCCGACGCGGAGAGCTGCGGCGGGCGCGGCAGGGACAGCCGCCGGCCGGTCACGGGCGCGGCTCCAGTCCGAGCAGGCCGCTCATGCCGGAGGGTTCCCTGGCGGGCAGGGACGGCAGGCCGAGGGCGGCGGGCAGGGTGCCGCCCGCGTCGGTGCCCAGCAGCAGCGCGCCCGGCCGGGTCGCCGCCGGGACGCCGCCCTTCGGGGCGTTGGCGGAGCCGCGGACGTTGGTGCCGCTGCCCGGCGAGGCGGTGCAGCGCGCCCCGGTGTTGAGCTTCGACGTGGCGCTGGTGTCGAGGCCGTTGCGGTACGTCGTCCCCCCGTATCCGGCGGTGCAGGGCAGCGGCGAGAAGAACGTCACCGACATCCCGAGGTTGGCGCCCTTGCCGTTGATGGCCGTGGCACCGGCCGCGACCACCGCGGGCAGCCGCACCAGCAGCTCCTCGATCCCGTGCTGGCGGGTGACGGCCACGTCCGAGGTGGTCAGCAGGTTCGCGAGCAGCACGCTGAGGCTGGGGTTGAGGTCCCGCAGCAGGCCGCTGACCTGGGTCGCGGCCTCCGGCGCGGCCGTGATCAGCCGGCGCAGGTCGGTGTCGGAGCCGCTCAGCGACGCGGCCAGGTCCTTGGCGCTGGTGGCGAACGACCTGATGGCGTCGCCCTCCTGCGCCTGGGTGCCGAGCACGGTCGCCCCGTCGATCATGAGTTTGGTGGTGGCGGGCTCGTTCTTGTCGGCGGCCTGGATGAAGTCGGTGCTGTTGTCGACGAGCGACTGCAGGTTGTCCCCCTGGCCCTGGAACGCCTTGCCGAACTCGTCGACGACGGTCTGCAGCGACTTCAGCGGTACGGAGGAGGCGAGGGTGTCCACGCTGGTGAGCAGGTTCGTCACCGGGGCGGGGGTGCGGGTGTCGGCCACCGGGACGCGCGCGCCGTCCGCCAGGTACGGAGCGCCGTCCGCCGTCGGGCGCAGGTCGATGTACTGCTCGCCGACCGCGGAGAGGTTGGCGACGACGGCCTGCAGCCGGGAGGGGATGGGCGGCGCCGAGTCGTCGATGCGCAGCTCGGCCTCCACCCCGTCGTCGGTGAGCGTGATGGGTCCGACCCGGCCGACGGAGACCCCGCGGTAGGTGACGTTGGAGTGGGTGAACAGCCCGCCGGTCTGCGGCAGCTGGACCTTGACGACGTAGTAGCCGCGCATGCCGAAGTAGTGGCCGAGGTCGGCGTACCGGGCCCCGATGAAGCCGAGGACGAGGACGGCGATCACGAGGAAGGCGACGTTCTTCAGCCGGGTGCCGAGGGTGATCACGAGTGGCCTCCCGCCGAGGGTGCCGGAACGGTCCTGACCGGTCCGACGGAGGGCAGCGGGAAGAGCGACGACGACCTGGCGCCCGCACCGCCCTCGGTCCCGCCGCCGTCCGCTCCCGCGTCGGTCCCGCCGTCGGTCCCGGCGTCCGTGCCGCCGACATCGGCGCCCGCATCCGTCCCGGCGTCCGTCCCGGCGTCCGTCCCGGCGTCCGTCCCGGCGTCCGTCCCGGCGTCCGTCCCGGCGTCGGTGCCCGCATCCGTTCCGGCGTCAGTGCCGGCATCGGTCCCCGCGTCCGTCCCGGCGTCAGTACCCGCGTCGGTCCCGGCATCCGTGCCGGCGTCGGTGCCCGCGTCGGTGCCAGCGTCCGTCCCCGGGTCCTGGGTCGGCGGCGGGTAGACGTTGTCGGCGTAGTCGAGCTCGGGCACGATCATGGTGCCCGGCGCCGCCGTCATGTCCAGGTAGACGTTGAGGTAGTCGCCCTTGACGCCGCTGAGCACCTCGTCCGTGAACGGATAGGTGAGCAGCACCTGGAGCGAGTCCGGCAGCGCCTTCCCGGAGTCGGCGAGCCGCTGCAGGGTGGGCGCGAGCGCCTTGAGGTCGGCGACCATGTCGTCCTTGCTCCTGTTCACGGTGGTGACCGCGACCTGGGACAGGGTGTCCAGCGAGCGGAGCATCGTCACCAATGAGCCGCGCTGCTCCTCCAGGACCTTCAGACCCGGGCTGAGGCCCGTGAGCACCGTGCCGATCTGCCGGTCGCGGGTGGCGAGGGTCGCGGAGAGGTGGTTGACGCCGTCGAGCGCCGCGGTGATGTCCTGCTTGTGGCCGTCCAGGTCCGTGACGAGGGCGTCGACGCGGGTGAGCATGGAGCGCACCTGGGGCTCGTTGCCCTTCAGCGCCTTGTTGAGCTCCACGGTGATCGTCTTGAGCTGGGCCACGCCGCCGCCGTTGAGCAGCATCGACAGCGCGCCGAACACCTCCTCGACCTCCGGGTTGCGGTTGGTGCGGTCGAGCGGGATCCGGGCGCCGTCGCCGAGCCGGCCGGTGCCGGCTTCGCCCGTCTTCCGATCCGGCGCGGCGAGCTGCACGAACTTCTCGCCCAGCAGGCTGGACTGTTCGAGGTGCGCGTACGCGTTGGCCGGGAGGACGACCTTGCCGTTGACGCGCATCGTGACCTTCGCCGTCCAGCCGTTCGGCGCGAGGTCGATGGCGGTGACCCGGCCCACCGCCACGTCGTTGACCTTGACCGCCGACTGCGGGACGAGGCTGAGGACATCGGCGAACTCGGCGGTCACGGTGTACGGGTGGCTGCCGAGGTCGGCGCCGCCCGGCAGCGGCAGGGTCTCGATGCCGCCGAGCCCCGGCGCCGAGCAGCCGGCGAGGGCGAGCGTGAGGGCCGCCGCCGCGGCGACCCGGTTCGTACGTCTCACCGGGGCGCTCCCTGCGTGCCGTAGACGGTGCCGACGGTCGGCAGCGGGAAACTCAGCTCGTTGATGTTGGCCCGGCCGTTGATCGTCCGGTGCGCCGGGTCGTAGGCGTTCAGGACGTTGTCGGCCGCCAGCGGCGCGGTGTCGAGCGCTTCGGCGATGGAGGCCCGCTGGTCGACGAGGGACTGGGTGAGCGGGGCGAGCTGGTCCACCACCGACTTCAGCCGGGTCCTGTTGTCCTGGATGAAGCCCTTCACCTGCCCCAGCGCGGTGGCGAGCTGCTTCAGCGCGCCCGCCAGGTTCTCCTTGTCCTCGGCGAGGAAGCCGGTGACCTGGGAGAGCTGCTGCGCCGCCTGGTGCACGTGGGTGTCGTTGTTCTTCAGCATCGTCGTGAAGGACTGCAGGTAGGTGAGCGTCTGGAAGAAGGGGCCGCTGTTCTTCGAGAGCGTCTTGGAGACCTTGCCGAGCTGCTCGATGGTGTCCCCGAGCAGCTTGCCGTTGCCGCCGAGGTTGGCGGCGCCGGTGTCGAGCACCGCGGAGAGCGACCCCTTGGAGTTCGCGCCCGCGGGGCCGAGCGCGTCGCTGAGCTTCGTGATGCTCTCGTAGAGCTGGTCGACCTCCACCGGGGTCGCCGTGCGGCTGGCCGGGATCGTCGCCCGGTCGCGGATCTGCGCGCCGCCGGTGTACGCGGGGCTCAGCTGGACGTAGCGGTCGGAGACGATGCTGGGCGCCACGACGACGGCGCCCGCCTCGGCCGGCACCTTCACGCCCTTGTCCAGCGTGAGGTCCACCCGCACCTGGCGGCCCTCGGGCGTCACCGAGTCGACGGTGCCGACCTTCACGCCCAGCACCCGCAGGTCGGAGCCGGGGTAGACGCCGACGGCCTGGTCGAAGTAGGCGGTGATGCGTTTGCCGCCGCTCCCGCCGAACACGTAGATCCCGCCGGCGACCGCGACGAGTACGAGCACCAGTACGGTGCCGAGTGCGAGCCCGCGCCTCCTGGACATGCGTGCCGTCCTCCATGCGGCCATCAGCGACCGCCCTGCGTCTTGGGTGGCATGCATCCGGTGGTGGGAGGCGTGCCGGCGGGCAGGTAGTTCCGCGGGACGAGCCCGCAGAGGTAGGTGTCGAACCAGCGGCCGTTGCCGAGGGTGTTGCCGACCAGCCGGTAGTAGGGCCCGATCGCGGCGAGGGCCGCGTCCAGGCTCTTCTGGTTGTTCCGCAGGACGGTGGTGACCCGGCTCAGCGCGCTGAGAGTCGGCTCCAGCTGCTTGTTGTTGTCCTCGACGAGTCCGGTCAGCTGGATGCCGAGGTCCTGGGTCCCGGTGAGCAGCCCGTGGATGGCGTCGCGGCGCTTCTGCACCTCGCCCAGCAGCAGGTTCCCGTCGGTGATCAGCTTCTCGAACCGGCCCTGCTGCGCGGCCAGCGTCCCGGTGAGCTGCTTGCTGCCGGCCAGCAGCTTGGCGAGCTGGGCGTCCCGGTCGGAGATCGTCTTCGACAGGGCGGAGAGCCCCGTGACGGCGGTGCGCACCTGGGGCGCGGTGTCCTTGAACGTGGCGGAGATGGTGTCGAAGCTCTTGGCGAGCTGCGCGGTGTCGATCTCCCCGAACGTCTCGCCGAGCCCGTTGAACGCCTGGGTCACGTCGTACGGGGAGGTGGTGCGGTCGGCGGGGATGCGCCGGCCGGGGTCCTGCGCGGCGGCGCCGAGCGGGTCCAGGGCCAGGTACTTCTCGCCGAGCAGCGTCTTGATGCCGATCGCGGCCCGGCTGGCGTCGCCGATCCAGGTGTCCTTGACCTTGAAGGTCACCTTCACCTTGTCGCCGTCGAGCCCCACGCCGGTGACCTTGCCGACCTTCACCCCGGCGACCCGCACCTCGTTGCCGGGGTCGAGCCCCGCCGCCTCGGTGAAGTCCGCCGTGTACGTGGTGCCGCTCCCGATGAAAGGCAGCGCGTCGGCGTTGTAGACGACCGCGCCCAGCAGGACGAGGACGAGCAGCCCGACGATCCCGACGGCGACGGGGTTGCGTTCCGCCATCGGCTTCGGGCGCCGTCTCGACGCCCGCCGCCGCAGGCGCGACAGCCGGCTCATGACCTGCACCTCGCTTCGGTGATCGCGATACCGGTCGGCGCCTTGCTGCCGTCCGAAGTGGTCACGCCCGACACCTTGGCCTCGCAGAGGTAGAGGTTGAGCCAGGACCCGTACGACGCGAGGCGGGTGATCGTCCGCATCTTGACGGGTGTCTTCTGCAGGAAGTTCTCGATCTGCGGGGTGCTCGCGGCCAGGTTGGACGACAGCCTGCCGAGCTGGCGGATGTCCTCCTTGAGCGGCGCCCTGCCGTCGTCCAGCAGCCCCGCCGTACTGGTGGTGAGCTGCGAGATCGCGGTGATCGCGTCCCCGATCGGCTGCCGGTCGCCCGCGAAGCCGGTGACGAGGGTCTGCAGGGTGGCCACCAGGTCGTTGAACCCCTGTTCGCGGGTGTTGACGCTGGTCAGGACGGTGTTGAGGTTGGTGATCACCTCACCGATGACCTTGTCCTTGGCCGCCAGCGTGGTCGTCAGCGAACCGACGTTCCTGATCAGGCTGTTGACGGTGCCGCCCTCGCCCTGGAGGACCTGGATGATCTCCCCGGCGAGCTGGTTGACGTCCTTGGGCGACAGCCCCTCGAAGAGCGGCTGGAACCCGTTGAACAGCTGGGTCAGGTCGAGCGCGGGCGACGTGCGCTCCAGCGGGATGGTGGAGCCGGGTGTGAAGGACCGGTCCATCGGCCCGGTGCCCTGTTGCAGGTCGATGTAGCGCTGGCCGACCATGTTCAGGTACTTGATCGAGGCGGTCACCGAGGCGGGCAGCGCCCGGCCCTTCTCGACCGAGAACGTCACCTGCGCGACCCGCCGGTCCACCACCCGGATGTCCTCGACCTGGCCGACCTTCACCCCGGCGATCCGCACGCTGTCGCCGCTGATCAGCCCGGTGGTGTCGGTGAACCGCGCCTTGTAGCCGACGGTGTCCGCGATCCCGGTGTTGGCGATGCTGAAGGCCAGCACGGTGGTGGCCAGGGCCGTCACCAGGATGAAGACCAGCGACTTGATCAGCGGGCCCGCGATGCTCCGGCGCCTCACTTGAGACTCACCTCCGCGCCGCGGAAGACGGGACCGGCCAGCAGGCTGCTCCAGTCGGGAAGGGACTGCGGCGCCGTGTTCATCGCGGGCGCCAGCAGTTCGTTGACGAGTTGGTTCTCCTGCGGCGAGTTGGCGAGCCCGAGGCCGCCGCTGCCGCTGCCCGCACCGGCCACGGTGAGGTCCGCGGAGGTGAGGGGCTTCGTGGTGGCCGGGCCCGTGAGCCCGGGTGCCACCGTGTTGTCCGTCCCCGTCGGCCGGCCCAGGTACGGCACCGGGTAGCAGTTCGGCCCGGTGCTCGCCGTGTACGACGGCTTGTCCCTGCCGGGCACGTACTTGCCGAGCGAGGGGACGGTCCGCACGGTGACGTGCAGCCCCGGCTCGTCGGTGCCCTTGCCGAGCGCCTTGTCCATCGCCGGCACGAAGTTGGCCAGCGTGCGCAGGGTGCAGGGGAACGACGGCGCGTACTCGCCGAGCAGCTGAAGCGTGCCCCTGCTGTCGGCGGACAGCCGGATGATGGTGTCCTGGTTCTGCCGCAGGAACGCGGTCAGGTCCTGCGAGGTGCTGGTCGTCGACCCGTACAGGGTGCTGAGGTTGGCGCGCTGCTCGGCGATGGTGCCGCTGGTGGTGGTGAAGTCGGTCAGCGCCTGGAGGATGTCGGGGGCGGCGTCGCCGTACACGCGGCTGACCTTCACCAGCTCCTGGATGTCGCGGTTGAGGGTGGGCAGGTTCGGGTTCAGCTTCGCCAGGTAGGCGTCGAGGGTGACGAAGCTGTCGCCCAGCTTGGTGCCGCGCCCCTGCAGCGCCTGCGCGACGGCGCTGAGGGTGGCGGAGAGCTTCTCCGGCTGCACGGCGGTCAGCAGCGGCAGGACGTTGTCGAGCACCTGCTCCAGCTCGATGGCGTTGCTGGAATGGTCCTGCGGGATGGTGCTGCCGGCCTGCAGTTTCGTGCCCGAGGTGCTCTCGTTCGGCGGCACGAGGGCCACGAACCGCTCCCCGAACAGCGTCGTGGGCAGCATCTGCGCGGTGACGTCGGCCGGGATGCCCTTGAGCTTGTCGCGCTGGATGGCGAGCGTGACGCGGGCGCCGTCGCCGTCGGCGGTGATGCCGCGCACCTGGCCGACCACCACGCCGCGCAGCTTGACGTCCGCGTACAGGTGCATCGCGTTGCCGACGCTGCCGGTCCTGACGGTCACCGTCGCGTCGTCGGAGAAGTCCTTGTTGTAGATCGCCACGGAGAGCCAGATGAGCAGCACGGGGACGAGCAGGTACACCACTCCCGCGAAGCGGCGCTGCACGGTGCGGGCGTTCATCCGGCCACCCGCACCGTCGTCGTGGTGCCCCAGATGGCCAGGCTCAGGAAGAAGTCGGTCACGCTGATCACGACGATCGCGTTCCGCACCGACTTGCCGACCGCCACCCCGACCCCGGCGGGACCGCCCTCGGCGTGGAAGCCGTAGTAGCAGTGCGCGAGGATCACCACGACGCTGAAGACGATCACCTTGAGGAACGACAGCAGGACGTCGTCGGGCGACAGGAACGTCTGGAAGTAGTGGTCGTAGGTGCCGGACGACTGGCCGCTCACGTAGACCGTGACCAGCCGTGAGGCGAAGAACGAGCTGATCAGGCCGATCCCGTAGAGCGGGACGATGGCCACGACCCCCGCGACGACCCGGGTCGTCACCAGGTACGGCACGCTGCGGATGCCCATCCCCTCCAGGGCGTCGACCTCCTCGTTGATGCGCATCGCGCCGAGCTGCGCGGTGAAGCCCGCGCCCACGGTGGCCGACAGCGCGAGACCCGCCACCAGCGGCGCGATCTCCCGGGTGTTGAAGTACGCCGAGACGAAGCCGGTGAACGCGGCGGCGCCGACCTGGTTGAGCGCGGCGTGGCCCTGGAGGCCCACGACCGTGCCGGTGAAGAGCGTCATCGCGATCATCACGCCGACGGTGCCGCCGATGACCCCGAGCCCGCCGCTGCCGAAGGCGACCTCGGCCAGCAGCCGCTGGATCTCCTTGAAGTAGCGGCGCAGCGTCTTGGGGATCCACAGCAGCACGGTGATGTGGAAGATCAGGTGGTCGCCGCTGCGGTCCAGCCAGCCGAACCAGCGCTCGGACCGGGAGCCGGCGCGGGGAGCGGCGGGTTCGCGGTCGGGCGGGACGGGGGCGTCCTGCGGGGCGTCCTTGTCGAGGAGGGCCATCGGTCAGGATCCCTTCGCAGGGACGATCTGCAGGTACAGCCCCGTGAGCACCATGTTCACGAAGAACAGCAGCAGGAAGGTGATGACCACCGACTGGTTCACCGCGTCGCCGACGCCCTTCGGGCCGCCCTTGGGGTTGAGCCCGCGGTAGGCGGCGACGATGCCCGCGATGAAGCCGAAGATCAGCGCTTTCAGCTCGCTGATGTACAGGTCGGGCAGTTGGGCCAGCGCCGAGAAGCTGGCGAGGTACGCGCCCGGGGTGCCGTGCTGCATGATCACGTTGAAGAAGTAGCCGCCGAGCGTGCCGACGACGGAGACCAGTCCGTTGAGCAGCACCGCCACGAACATCGCCGCGAGCACCCGGGGGACGACGAGGCGCTGCACGGGCGAGACGCCCATGACCTCCATCGCGTCGAGTTCCTCGCGGATCTTGCGCGAGCCGAGGTCGGCGCAGATCGCCGAGCCGCCCGCGCCCGCGATCAGCAGGGCGACGATCAGCGGGCTGGCCTGCTGGATGATGGCCAGCACGCTGGCGCCGCCGGTGAACGACTGGGCGCCGAGCTGCTGGGTCAGCGATCCGACCTGCAGCGCGATCACCGCGCCGAACGGGATCGACACGAGGGCGGCGGGCAGGATCGTCACGCTCGCGATGAACCAGAACTGCTCGATCAGCTCGCGCATCTGGAACGGCCTGCGGAACATCGCGCCGACCGTCGTCACGGCGAGCGAGAAGAGCCGGCCCGTCTCGCGCAGCCAGCCGAGGCCGGGTACCGGCCGCCGCTCGGCCGGCACGTCCTGGCGGGCCGGAACCGTCGGGGGTGGAGCCGTCATGACAGCCCTCCGCCCGCACGTCCCGCGGGCTCGGCCCGGCCCGCGACGGCGGCGTGCCCGGTGCGGTCGAAGCTGGACTCGATCGCGTGCCGCGCGGCCGGCGGCAGCGTGTCCAGCATGCCGAGCACCCGCTCCCTGCGGCGCAGCACCGCCTGCCGGGCCGGCAGCCCGGGGGTCGGCTCCAGCTGCGGCTCGATCGTGCGCGGCTCGGAGCTGCTGCCGGTGACGCCGTGCCGCTCCTCCAGGGCGATCGTGGCCTCGTCCTTCTCCTCGGACATCCCGATCGGGCCGGCCCGGTGGCCGCCGAGGAACTGCGAGACGACGGGCTCCTGGCTGGTGAGCAGCACCTCGCGCGGCCCGAAGGCGACGAGCCGGCGGCGGAAGAGCATGCCCATGTTGTCCGGCACCGTCGAGGCGATGTCGATGTTGTGCGTGACGATCAGCATCGTCGCGTCGAGCTGCGCGTTCAGGTCGATGAGCAGCTGCGAGATGTACGCGGTGCGGACCGGGTCGAGCCCGGAGTCCGGCTCGTCGCAGAGGATGATCTGCGGGTCCAGCACCAGGGCGCGGGCCAGCCCGGCGCGCTTGCGCATGCCGCCGGATATCTCGCCGGGCAGCTTGCCCTCGGCGCCCAGCAGCCCGACCATGTCCATCCGCTCCATCACGACGCGGCGGATCTCGGACTCCTTCTTCCTCGTGTGCTCGCGCAGCGGGAAGGCGATGTTGTCGAAGAGGGACATCGACCCGAACAGCGCGCCGTCCTGGAACATCAGGCCGAACAGCTTGCGCGCCTCGTACACGTCGCGCTCGGGGCTGTTCACCATGTCGACGCCGTCGACCATGACGCGCCCGCGCTCGGGCTTGAGCAGCCCGATCACCGACTTCAGGAAGACGGTCTTTCCGGTACCCGAGGGGCCCAGCATCACGCTGACCTCACCGGGCGGCAGAGTGAGCGTGACGTCCTGCCAGACGTTCTGACTTCCGAACGACTTGGTCAGGCCTTCGACGACCACTTCGATTCCCATAACACCTCCCGGGATGGTTGGCCGGCGCCGTCGGCGGCGCCGGTGAAGGGCTGGTCAGCGGTGCGGCAGCGGCGGGATCTGGATCTCGGTTCCGGCCGCCGCGTCGCAGCCGAGCCCGGCCCAGGGCGCGCACAGCGTTCCCTGGTTGAGGTTGAGCGAGTTCCCCGGGCCCGAGACCGCCGAGGTGAAGAGCGCGTCCAGGTTCTCGCCGTGCGTCCCGCAGCCGGTGAAGGCGGGGATCGTCAGGTTCTCCTGGTGCAGCGGGCCGCCGTCGAGGATCGTGTAGTCGGGCTTGCCGTCGCCGCCGTTGGGCATGTGCGCGTCCTGCAGCCCCACGAGGGCGAGCTCGATCGGCTTCCTGGTGCGGCAGTTCGGACCCACGTCGAGCGGGGTGCCATTGATCTTGACGTCGTAGAGCCGGAGCCACTGGTATCCGTAGATCGTCGTGATGACGTTCTGCTCCACGAAGTTGGTGCCCGTCGTGACGATGGTCAGCAGCGGCTTCTTCGGGTCCGGGGTGAGGGCCATCTTCGCCGTCGTGGGCATGAACCCGTAGGTCAGGAAGGTGGAGTTCGCGACGGGGAGCGTCATGGATCCCAGCGAGTCGAACTCGTAGTACTGCGGGGGGTTCGGCTGGACCGCCATCCGCACGTTCATGTTGATGTACGTCAGGGACGGGCCCTTGGCGCCGCGCGGATCGTTGATGAGGGCGGCGCCGTTGAGCTTGTGGACGTTGGAGTACCCGATCGCGTAGGCGCAGGAGCCGAGGTCGAAGTTGGTCTCGGTGACCGTGGCGTCCGCGGCCTTCTCGTCCGCCAGCGGAATGTGGTCGAAGTCCAGCTTCCCCTTGGGGAGGACGTCGCAGTCGTACTTGCCGGAGTGCACCGGCGGCTCCAGCTTGATGGTGCTGTTGCGCGGTGCGCCCGGGGCGATCTTGGCCGGTCCCGACGGCGACGTGGCGGGGCCGCCCGGGGTCGGGGCCGTCGCCGACGGGGACCCGGGGGTCGAGGGCGACGCGGAGCCGGAGGGGGTGGGGTCGGGCACCGCGACCGGCACCGCGCCCAGGACCGCGTCCTGTCCGGCCTGCGGGGTGCACGCCACCTTCACGGGCGCCGTCGTGGCCGGTACCGCCGACGCGGCGGGAGAGGCCGCGGGCGGGGTGGCCGCGCTGGGATCGGCGGCCGCGGGGGTCCCTTCCGCCGCGGCCGCCTTGCCCGGCGTGAGCTCCAGTGCCAACGCGCCCGCACCGAAGCTCACCTGGCCCGCCGCCGTGACGGTCACCGGCGGCACCTCGCCCTTGAACGTCAGCACCAGGTCGTCCTTGCCGGCCACCGGGACGGCGGGGGCACGCAGTCCCGGCCAGGAGGCGTCGGCGGCGGACGTGCCCTGGGTGACGCGGGTGGTGAGGCTTCCGGTGCCGGCCAGCGTGCCGGCGGCGTCCGGCACGAGACCGTCGACCGCCGCGCGGGGCACGGTCACCGCCATCGTCAGATCACCGGGCTGGATCGGCCTGTCGACCGCTCCGGTCTCCGGGAACGACTGCGCGAGGGAGACGTGCACGGTCTGATCGCCGCCGGGGAAGGCGCACTTGTACGCCATCGCCAGCGGTCCGTCGCGGCCGACCGCCGCCGATCCGGCGCCGGGCAGCAGTCCCGCCAGGAGCGCCGCCGCGGCGATGGCCGCCAGCCGCACCGTACGGCGTGGGACCTGTGCACCCCTCATTGCGGTACTCCTCGGACTGCTCGGCGCAGGACTGCGGGTACTTCCGGACGGTGGCGCGTGAAAGTAACGGGGCGAACTCGTTCGAGACGCTGGACTTTACGTGCGGGTAATAACGAGGACAAGTGATCGAACACAGGAATGTTCGGCGATCTCACGGCCACCGGATTCTTTGTCACTCGGTGATAAAGACTGAGCGGAGGCCTGTATTCCATTGAGCACCGGTGAGCACCCGCTCCGCGCGGGACCCCGGCCCGTCGATCCGGGCCGGGGTCCGCACTGCGGGCGCCGGGCCTGTCCTGGGGGGACAGGCCGTGGCTCACGGGGAGGTGATCTGCAGGGTGCCGGGCGTCACGACGTAGTTGGCGCTGTACGTCGCGCTGTCGCCGTTGTTGATCAGGCCGAGGCAGATGCCCGAGACGTTGTACGCCTTGAGGTTGCCGCCGCTGATCGTGAGGGTGTGGGTGGAGTTGGTGTACTTCCCGGTCAGGGTGGCGGTGCTGCCGGCCGTCGGGCCGTTGAAGTCCGCGTTGCACAGACCGCTGATGTGCGCCTTCACCCCGGTCAGGGTGCCGGTGGTGACGCCACCGGCGTACGACGCCGCGTTGAGCTTCCAGGGCAGGCCCTGGGCCGTGACGGTGAAGGTGATGCCGGCCGGACCCGAGCAGCTGGTCCAGGTCACGGAGGAGATGGACGCGATGGCGGTGCCCGACAGGCCGGTGCCGTTCGGCGCGGTGCCGCCGGCGTTGGACTTGGTGCACTTGAGCTGGGTGCCGGTGTTGGTGTCCGTCAGGATCGGGTTGGTCGCCACCGCGGTGAACGCGCCACCGGCGCCGGTGCTGCCGGACACGGTCCAAGTGCCGGCCGCGGAGGCGGGGGAGGTGGCGAATCCGACGGCGGCGGCGAGGGCCGCACCGGCGACGATGGTGCTCTTGGTCAGCTTGCGCACGGGCTGATCCTTTCAAGGAGTTGGCGTACCTGATTAACCGTGATCCACGCTGTTCAGGCGGGGATTGCGACTGCGGCTCAATACCTGGAACGCGGCACCGAATGAATTCGGCTGCCCTTGCGAATGGGCACGTTACGCATCAGTAACAGGGTGGCGCAATACTCCAGCCAGAGATTGGAAGAACGACCTTACTCCCGAGTATTTTCTTATCGCCGAAGCAGTAAAACCCCGGCTCGAACTGTCCGGAAGTGAGCACGCACAGCGGTCCGGCGGCGAGCACCGGACACATGGTCCGTGCACGTTTACGGCCACCAGGTGCTGCGCTCCGGCCGCGGTTGGTCTATGTTGCGACGAGCTACGGCGTGTCGCACGTCACTCCTGACACGCCCCATGCCCCTGCCGGCGCGGCCTAGTTGAGGGGGGACGAGCGTGTCCGGAGCAAGACGGGCCGCGGGACCGGCCGAACCACTGCGGCCGATCCCGCAGGAGCTGGCGGCGATCATGTGGCCCGAACTGCCCAGTCTCTTCCAGGAGATGTCCACCGAGATCATCGGGGCGTTACCGGAGTACTCGAACATCCTGGACGGGCCCTACGGGCACGCGATCCGCATCGGCATCGAGCAGAACATCGCCACCTTCGTGGACCAGATCGCCGCCCCCTCCACGACCTCCGCGCTCCGCGACGACATGTGCCGCAGGTTCGGCCGCTACGAGGCGTACGAGGGCCGCAGCCTGGACAGCCTCCAGGCCGCGTACCGGATCGGCGCCCGGGTCGGGCTGCGCCGGGCGATGAAGGTCTCCGAGCGCTACAACCTCCCGCCCTCCGTCATGATGACCTTCGCCGACTCGCTCTTCGCTTACGTGGGCGAACTCGCCTCGCTCTCCCGCGAGGGCTATCTGGAAGCCATGGCCGAGCTGGGCGAGAAGCCCGACAACCGGCGCCGCCGGGTGCTGCGGCTGATCCTCGCCACCCCGGCCGTCTCGCCCGCCGCGATCGCCGAACTCGCCGAGCACGCCGCCTGGCCGCTGCCCGACGAGGTCACGCTCGTCGCTCTGGGCCCGGAGTCCAAGCTGACGCGGGCCGTCCTGGACCGGGACATCCTCGCCGACCTGTCCGGGCCCGAACCCCATCTGCTCGTCCCCGGCCCCCTCGACGAGACCCGGCGCGCGGCCCTCGACACCGCGCTGACCGGCAGCAGGGCGGCGGTCGGACTGACCACCCCGCTGGCCGGGGCGGCGGACTCGCTGCGCTGGGCGCGGCAGACCCTCGCCCTGGCCGGCGCCGGGATCGTCGAGGGGCCGCCGGTGGTGCGGTGCGAGGACCACTTACTCCCGCTGTGGCTGCTCGGCGACCCCGCCCTGATCGAGCAGCTCGCAAGGAAGCACCTCGGTCCCCTCACCGACCTCACCCCCACCCAGCGCACCCGGCTCGTGGACACCCTGCGCACCTGGCTCACCACCCGCGGCACCGCCGCCCAGATGGCCGAACTCCTCGACGTGCACCCGCAGACCGTCCGCTACCGCCTGCGGATCCTGGACCGCGCCTTCGGCGACCGGCTCGCCGACCCCGACGCCCGCTTCGCGACCGAGATCGTGCTCCGCGCCCTGCACCTCCAGGAGCGCGCGGGACCGTCGGGACTGCCGGGACTGCCGCCCGCCGCCCGCGAAACCTGCTGACGCGGAACCTGCTGACGCGGGGCCCGGCACGCCCCGTCAGGCGGCCGGGTACCCCGCCTCGGGGCACTCCCGCGCCGCCGCGTGCCACTGGAACTCGGCCCATACCGACTTGCCCTCCCCGCGCGGCTCCACGCCCCAGCGGGTGGCGAGGGAGTCGATGAGCAGCAGGCCGCGGCCCGAGGTCGCCGCCTCCCCGGGGGTCCTGCGCCGGGGCCAGACGCTGGAGCGGTCCTGGACGGAGAGCCGGACCCGGCGCGGCACGCGGCTGCGCACCGCGGGGACGATCTCCAGCGTCATCACGGCCCCGCCCTCGGTGTGCAGCAGGACGTTGGTGAGCAGTTCGCCCGCCACCAGCTCGACGTCGTCGACCAGCCCGGCCGCGCCCCAGTCCACCAGCGCCTGCCGCAGCACCGTGCGGGCCTCGGCCAGCCCCTCCGGGTCGGCCTGGTGGACGTACTGGTGGATGCGCGGGGCCTTGAGGGTGCCCGGGTCGGGCGCCCGGCGCAGCAGGAGCAGCGCCATGTCGTCCTCCGCGCCCGGCCGGGCCCACAGGCCGTCGGCCAGGTGGTCGGCGAGCGCGGCGGCGCCGTGCGGTCCGTGGCGCACGGCGTCGGTCAGCTCGTCCATGCCCTCGGCGATGTCCTTGCCCGGCTGCTCGACGAGCCCGTCGGTGCACAGCAGCAGGGTCTCCCCCGGCACCAGGTCCAGCCGGGTCTCCGGGTACTCGTGGTCCTCGAAGTGGGTGGCCAGGCCGAGCGGCAGTCCGCCGCGGACGTTGGGCCAGCCGGTGCGTCCGTCGTTGTGGCGGATCAGCGGGCCGAGGTGGCCGGCGCGCACCACGCGCACGTCGCCGGTGGCCAGGTCGACCTGGGCGTAGGTGCAGGTGGCGAAGCGCTCGGTGTCCAGCTCGGCGAGGAACTGCGAGGCGCGCGCGAGCACCGTGGAGGGGGCGTGGCCCTCGGCGGCGTAAGCGCGCAGCACGATGCGGAGCTGGCCCATCATGGCCGCCGCGTGCGTGTCGTGGCCCTCGACGTCGCCGACGACGACCCCGATGCGGCCCTGCGGCAGCGGGATCACGTCGTACCAGTCGCCGCCGACCTCCCGGCCGCTCCAGGCCGCGTGGTAGCGCACGGCGATCTCCCCGCCGACGACATCGGGGATCCGGCGCGGGAGCATCGAGGCCTGCAGCCCGGTGGCGAACTCGCGCTCCTGGTCGAAGAGCATGGCGCGCTGCAGCGACTGGGCGACGATGCCCGCCAGGACGAGGCACAGGTTGCGGTCCTCGGCGGTGAAGTGGGTGCGGTCCCGGTAGAACAGGCACAGGCCGCCGATGGAGCGCGCCTGGGCCACCAGCGGGAGGTAGGCCGCCGCCTCGATCTCCAGGTCGCCGATGTAGGGCCGCAGCCGGGGGAAGCGGTCGGCGAGCTCCGACAGCGAGCTCATGAACCGGGGGCGCTGGGTGACGATCGCCTCGTTCAGCGGGAGTTCGTCGTCGAGCCGGGTGAGCCGCAGGTCGGCGAGGACCTCCATCGACCGGCCGGTCAGCGCGATGATCCGGAGCATGCTGCCGTCGGCCAGGCCCAGCGCGAGGCCGTCGGCGCCGAACCGCTCCAGGCCGCCGCTGCCGGTCAAGGTGGCCGTGACGTCGTCGACCGTGACGGCCCGCGACAGGGCCTGGGTGGTCCGTTCCACCATGGAGGTCTGGCGCGCGCGGTCCTGCTCCATGGTCCGCACCAGGGTGGAGTGCGACAGCTCGGCGGTGGCGTCGCGCACGATGCCGATGACGCGCACCCCTCTGCCGTCCCCGTCGCGCAGGATGCGGCCCTGGGTGTGCGTCCAGCGCGCCGTGCCGTCCCGCAGGAAGACCTGGAAGTACATGCCGTAGGACGACGCGTGATCGTGCAGGGCGCGGCGGAACTCGGTGTCGAGCCGCTCGCCCTCCTCGGGCGAGACCCGGACGGCCAGCGACTCGGGCCGGCCGTCGTACTCGTCCGGCAGCAGGTCGAAGACCTCGAGTGCGGCGGCGTCCAGCTCCAGGGTGCCGAGCCCGAGGTCCCAGTCGAAGCTGCCCATGTGGTTCAGGGCGAGGCGCTCGGCCGGGCCGGTACGGGGTGCGTCGTCGCGGGGTGTGTCGTCGCCGGGCGGGCCGTCGCCGGGCATCCCGGTGTACGGGGGCTCGTCGCGGTCGGGCGACCGGTCCTGTTCGGGCATGTCCGTACCCCCGGGGAGTCGCGGTTCCCCTACCGGGATCGCATCGCCAGCATAGCTTTCGTCCTATTTGCTCGCATTTAGACAGCCGGTTCAGGGCGCCGCCCGGCGCTGCACACCAACGGCCCAACCCGGCGGCTCCCGACAGGACAGCGGGGGCGGGGTCGCGCAGGCTGGGCGCAGAGCCGGTGCCGACCGACGCCGTACCCGCCCCGGAAGGACCTCGACATGACCGCAGCCGGTGGGCTGGCCCTCATCCTCATCGGGGCGATCCTGAGATACGCGATCACCTGGCAGACCCGGTGGATCGACCTCAACGTCCTGGGTGCCATCTGCATGATCGGCGGAGTGGCGGGCCTGCTCCTCGGCATGCTGCTGACGTACAACCGGCGCCGGCGCACGGACCGCCGCCACCAGTCCGAGCGCGTCTACGAACAGCGGTACTTCGAGGACCCCCCTCGCCTGTGACCGCGCTGGACCGGGTGCTGGACAAGGTTCCGTTCGTCGGGCGCCTGGTCCGCGAGTTCACCGCGGTCAACGTCCTGGACTGCGCCACCCGGCTGGCCGCCCAGGCCTTCCTCGGCGCCCTGCCCGCGCTGTTCGTGATCGCCGCGTTCGCGCCCCAGGGCGTCCGCGACCAGCTCGTCGCCTCGCTGCACTCGGTGCTCGGGCTGCGGGACGACGCCCTGGACCAGGTCCGGCAGGTCTACGCGGCCGACGACAACGCCGAGAGCAACTCCATCGGCATCGCCGGCGTGATCGTCACCCTGCTCTCGGCGACGGCCTGCAGCCGCGCCCTGCAGCGCACGTGCGAGCGGGCCTGGCACCTGCCCCGGGCCGGGGCCCGCGTCGTGGCCTGGCGGTGGGTGATCTGGCTGGCGGTCTGGCTGGTCGACCTGCTGCTCCAGGGCCCGCTGCACAACGGCTTCGGCCTGGGCCCGGCCCTCGGCGTCCCGGTGCAGTTCGTCTCCGCGACGCTCCTGTGGTGGTGGACCCAGCGCCTCCTGCTGGGCTCCCGCATCCCGTGGCTGCCGCTGCTGCCCGGAGCGGTGCTGGTCTCAGCGGGCGTGCTGGGGGTCACCGTCTGGTCGGCGATCTACATGCCGGGGGCCGTCGACCGCAGCCTGCGGCAGTTCGGGCCCTTCGGGTCGCTCTTCGCCCTGCTCTCCTGGCTGATCGTGCTCTTCACCGTCGTCACGATCGGCATCTGCGCCGGCCATGTGCTCGCGCACGAGAAGCCGCTGGCCGGACGGCTGGGCACGCCCCCGGTCACCGTCTGACCGGCGCGGCGGTCACTGCGGTGGCCGGCCGTCCAGGGCACGGGCGAGGCTCGGCACCGGGAGGAAGGTTTCGGCGAGACCCGTCAGCCGCAGCAGCCGCAGGGTCGACGGGCGGTCGCAGACTGTCCGAAACTCGCCGCCCCGGAGCCGGACGCGGTGGCGCGTGCGGCAGAGCAGGGACAGGCCGTAGCAGTCGACGAACTCCAGCGGGCGCAGGTCGACGACGATCAGCAGCGGGGGCGTCCCGCTGGAGACGAGGTCCAGGTGCGGGGCCACGAACCGCGCGGTGTCGATGTCGAGTTCGCCGCACAGCTCCACGACGGTGAACTCGCCGGTCCGGTACGTCCGCGCATACGGATTGGCCGGGGGGACCAGAGGGGGTGGGCCTGACGGTGGAGGGCTGTGGGCGTCATCCTGCACCGGCGTCCCCTCCCGCGATCGACCGTGCGAGCGACCACCGGGGCCTGGGGTGACCTACGGTCACCGTAGCGGTCGGGAAATCGCACAGGGGAGTCGCTGGACCGGAACGGATACGTATCTTCACCCGTTCGGGTGAAGGCCACGAGGACGGACCGTCGAAAGGGGCTCCCGATGGTCCGTCATACTCCCTGCGTATCAGGCCTGTTGATAGATCTTCCGCAGGCGCTCCAGGGAACGCTCCTCGGAAAGGCTGTCCGCGCAGAGCCTTTCCATGGTCCGCCCGTAGAAGTCCACTTCCTCGCGCTTGTCGATGTAGAGGGCGCTGGTGAGCTGCTCCAGATAGACCAGGTCCGACAGGTCCGACTCCGGGAACCGCAGCAGGGTGAAGGCGCCGCCGCCCGCCGCGTGGCCGCCGATCTCGAACGGCAGGACGTGGACGGTCACGTTCGGCTGCTGCGCCACCTCCATCAGGTGGTTCAACTGCCCGCGCATGACGTCGCGTCCGCCGAAGGGGCGGTACAGCGCGCCCTCGTCCATGACCGCGACGAAGTGCGGCGCCCGCTCGGAGACCAGCAGCTTCTGCCGCTCCATCCGCAGCCCGACCCGGCGCTCGACCTCGGACTTCGCCGCGCCGGGGTGGCCGAGCTCGACGACCGCCCGGGAGTACTCCTCGGTCTGCAACAGGCCGTGGATGAACTGGACTTCGAAGGTCCGGATCAGCGAGGCGGACTCCTCCAGGCCCACGTAGGTCTGGAACCAGGCGGGGAGGACGTCCCCGTAGCCATGCCACCAGCCGGCCACGTTGGCCTCGCGCACGAGACCGAGGAGCGCCGCGCGGTCCTCGTCCTCCACCACGTTGTAGAGCGTGAGCAGGTCGGCGACATCACGTTCCTTGAAGCTCACGCGTCCCAACTCCATGCGACTGATCTTGGATTCGGACGCGCGAATGGAGTACCCGGCTGCCTCCCGGGTGATTCCTCCTGCTTCGCGAAGCCGCCGCAGCTGGGCCCCCAGCAAGATTCGCCGCACGATGGACCCGCCTCCCGGCTGCCCTGTGGTCATTTACGTCACGCTCCGCCCCTAGGTCGTCAGCAGTCTGCCACCTTTGCGCTGCGTTGAGTACTCATCCGGTCACACAGCACCACACGTGCATCGTTTCTTGCATCTGCACGTGCATCCGCCCTTGCATACCGTGTGGGCGTTGGGGACCATGGGGTTCGTGCAGATACCCAGTGGGCGCGCATGAGGACTGAGGCCGCAACCGTGCTTGAGCCGTTATGGGATGGAGTGCTCGCCCCCGCGGGCCTCGCCGCGTCCAGCGGCGCCACGTGCGAGCTGCCCGGTCGGTTCGAGGCCGTCAGCGACGCCCGCCGGTTCACCCGGGCGACCCTGCAGCGCTGGGATCTGGCACCGCTCTTCGACAGCATCGAGCTGGTCGCCTCGGAACTCGTCACCAACGCGCTCCGCTACGGCGTGCCCCCGGACACCGGTGGCGCGCCGGTCCACCTCAGCCTGGTCCGCTGGACCTCGCGGGTGGTCTGTGCCGTCCGCGACCCCAGCGCCGTCGGACCGGTCGCCAGGACGCCCGACTTCGTCGCGGAGTCCGGGCGGGGACTGCACCTGGTGGAGTCCTACAGCGAGACCTGGGGCTGGCATCCGCTCACCGGTGCGGGAAAAGTCGTGTGGGCGCTCTTCCATTCCCCGACCGGAATGAACGAACACCCATCGCTATAAGCGCATATACGGTCACATAAGGTGGTCGAACTCGCCATCCTTGACCCCGAGAATCAGTGATTCGATCTCGGCCCGCGTATATATCAGCGCCGGTCCGTCCGGAAAGCGTGAATTGCGAACTGCCACCTCGCCACCGGGGAGCTGTGCCAGCTCGACGCACGTACCGTTCGCGTTGCTGTGCAGGCTCTTCTGCCAGACGACTCCCTGGAGATCTGTCGAGGCCATGCCATTGTGTGTCCGGCTCATCAGACGCTCCCCAAATTCGCCGTAACTGCCCTGGTGGATATGCCAGATGATAACCGGTTGCACCAGCACGTGCATGTGCACGTGCATGTGCACGTGCAGTCACCCTCGGTGAGCGGTGACGGGCCCCACTGCGGGCTCCAGGGGAAAACAAGAAGGGGTGCCCGGGGGGTCGGATACGATATTGACGGTCCGTAGAGCAATCACTCACCCCGCGTAACGAATTGGGAGCAGCCTGCAATGGCTCGACACCTCATCACCAGCGCCCTGCCCTATATCAACGGGATCAAGCACTTGGGCAACATGGTGGGGTCGATGCTCCCGGCCGACGTCTACGCCCGCTACTTGCGTCAGACCGGGCACGACGTCCTCTACATCTGCGCCACCGACGAGCACGGCACCCCGGCCGAACTCGCCGCCAAGGAAGCCGGTCTGCCGGTCGACACCTTCTGCTCCGAGCAGCACCTGGCGCAGAAGGCGATCTACGACGGCTTCGCGCTGCGCTTCGACCACTTCGGCCGCAGCTCCTCCCCGCAGAACCGCGAGCTGACCCAGCACTTCGCGCGCCGCCTCCAGGCCAACGGCTTCATCGAGGAGCGCGCGATCCGCCAGGTCTACTCGCTGGCCGACGAGCGCTTCCTGCCGGACCGCTACATCGTCGGCACGTGCCCGCACTGCGGCTACGACAAGGCCCGCGGCGACCAGTGCGAGAACTGCACCCGCGTGCTGGACCCGACGGACCTGATCGACCCGCGCTCCGCGATCAGCGGCAGCAGCGCGCTGGAGGTCCGCGAGACCAAGCACCTGTTCCTCCTGCAGTCGAAGCTGGCCGGCGAGGTCGAGTCGTGGATCGACGAGGCGGGTGGCGAGTGGCCCACCCTCGCGTCCTCCATCGCCCGCAAGTGGCTCACCGAGGGCCTCCAGGACCGCGCGATCACCCGCGACCTGGAGTGGGGCGTTCCGGTCCCGGCCGACACGTGGCCGGAGCTCGCGGCGGACGGCAAGGTCTTCTACGTCTGGTTCGACGCCCCGATCGAGTACATCGGTTCCACCAAGGAGTGGGCGGACGCGGCTCCCGACGGGGAGACCCGGGACTGGAAGTCCTGGTGGTACGAGGCCGACGACGTCCGGTACACCGAGTTCATGGCCAAGGACAACGTCCCGTTCCACACGGTGATGTTCCCCGCCACCGAGCTGGGCACCCGCGAGCCGTGGAAGAAGGTCGACTACGTCAAGGCCTTCAACTGGCTGACGTACTACGGCGGGAAGTTCTCCACCAGCCAGCGCCGCGGCATCTTCACCGACGCCGCGCTGGACCTGCTGCCGGCCGACTACTGGCGCTACTTCCTCATCGCCAACGCCCCGGAGTCCGACGACACCTCGTTCACCTGGGAGGTCTTCTCCTCCTCGGTGAACAAGGACCTCGCCGACACCCTGGGCAACTTCGTCAACCGCGTCCTGTCGTTCTCCCGCAAGCGCTTCGGTGACGACGTGCCGGCGGGCAGCGCGGCCGGCGAGGCCGAGGCGAAGCTCGGCGAGCAGATCGCCGGGCTGCTGGCCGAGTACGAGGGCCACCTGAACACCCTCCAGTTCCGCAAGGCCGCCGCCGCGCTGCGCGCCCTGTGGAGCGCGGGCAACTCCTACCTGGAGGAGAAGGCCCCCTGGATGGAGATCAAGACGGACCCGGACGGCGCGGCCCTGACCCTGCGCACCGCGATGAACCTCATCCACCTGTACGCGGTGGTCTCCGAGCCGTTCATCCCGTCCTCGTCCGCCGCGATGCGCAGCGCCTTCGCCCTCGCGGACGACACGCGGACCTGGGTCAGCCAGGACGAGGCCAAGGCCCTGTCCTTCCTGCCGCCCGGCACCCCGTTCACCGTCCCGCCGGTGCTCTTCGCCAAGATCACCGACGAGGACCTCGACGCCTACCGCGAGCGCTTCGGCGGCAACCCGGACGACGCCGCCGCGTAACGCCCGCCGCACGACGAAGGCCGCCCCGGTCCTCCGGGGCGGCCTTCGTCGTGTGCGGTGCGGAACTCAGACCTTCGGCTGCGGCTTGCGGAGCTGGATGTGCAGCTCGCGCAGGCGGCTCTCCTCGACCTCGCTCGGCGCGCCCATCAGCAGGTCCTGGGCGTGCTGGTTGAGCGGGAACGCGATGGTCTCGCGGATGTTGGGCTCGTCCGCGAGCAGCATGACCATGCGGTCCACGCCCGGGGCGATGCCGCCGTGCGGCGGGGCGCCGAAGTGGAAGGCGCGCAGCATGCCGCCGAACTCCTTCTCCACGGTCGCCTGGTCGTAGCCGGCGATCTCGAACGCCTTGTACATGACCGCGGGCTCGTGGTTCCGGATCGCGCCGGAGGACAGCTCGATCCCGTTGCAGACGATGTCGTACTGCCAGGCGAGGATGTCGAGCGGGTCCTTGGTCTCCAGCGCCTCCAGGCCGCCCTGCGGCATGGAGAACGGGTTGTGGGAGAACTCGATCGCGCCGGTGTCCTCGTTCTTCTCGAACATCGGGAAGTCGACGACCCAGCAGAACCGGAAGACGTTCTCCTCGAAGTGGCCGGCGCGCTTGGCGGCCTCGACGCGGACGGCCGCCATGATCTTGGAGACCTCGCCGAACTCGCCGGCGCCGAAGAAGATCGCGTGGCCGGGCTTGGCGTCGACGGCGGCCAGCAGGGCCTTGACGTCGTCCTCGGTCAGGAACTTGGCGATCGGGCCGGTCAGCGCGTTGTCCTCGCCGACGCGGACCCAGGCCAGGCCCTTCGCGCCCTGCTCAACCGCGTACTCGCCCAGCTGGTCGAAGAACTTCCGCGACTGGTCCGCGGTGTCCGGCACGGCCAGCGCGCGGACGTGCTTGTCGGCGAAGGCCTTGAAGCCGGAGCCGGCGAAGATGTCCGAGACGTCGGTGAGCTCCAGCTTGGCGCGCAGGTCCGGCTTGTCGTTGCCGTACTTGAGCATCGACTCGCGCAGCGGGATGCGCGGGAACGGCGAGGTGACCTCACGGCCGCCGCCGTACTGGGTGAAGAGGTCGGTCATGACCTTCTCGATGACGCCGAAGACGTCCTCCTGCTCGACGAAGCTCATCTCGATGTCGAGCTGGTAGAACTCGCCGGGCGAGCGATCCGCCCGGGAGTCCTCGTCGCGGAAGCACGGCGCGATCTGGAAGTAGCGGTCGAAGCCGGCGATCATCAGCAGCTGCTTGAACTGCTGCGGGGCCTGCGGCAGCGCGTAGAACTTGCCGGCGTGCACCCGCGAGGGGACCAGGAAGTCGCGGGCGCCCTCGGGGGAGGTGGCCGACAGGATCGGGGTGGCCAGCTCGTTGAAGCCGAGCGCCGTCATCTCCTTGCGGAGGAAGGCGATGACCTCCGAGCGCAGCATGATGTTCTTGTGCATGCGCTGCCGGCGCAGGTCCAGGAAGCGGTTGGTGAGCCGCGCCTCCTCGTTCGCGTTGTCCTCCGGGAAGACCGGGAAGGGCAGCGGGTCGGCGGCGCCGAGCACCTCGAACGAGGTGACGTCGATCTCGATCTCGCCCGTCGGCAGGTCCGGGTTCACGTTCTCGGCGCTGCGCGCGAGCACCCGGCCGTCGACGCGGACGACGGATTCCTTGGACTGGCTGCTGAGCTGGTCGTACGCGGGCGAGCCGGGGCGGACGACCAGCTGGACGAAACCGTAGTGGTCCCGGAGGTCGACGAAGAGGACACCGCCCAGATCGCGGCGATTGTGCAGCCACCCGGACAGGCGGACGTCGGTGTCGACGTCAGTGGCGCGCAGCTCGCCGCAGGTGTGGGACCGGTACCGATGCATCGTTCATCCAAGTCGTCGGATTTCGGTGAAGGAGCCCGGAAGGGGCCCGTCACAGCCTACCGGCGCCAGGACGCCGGCCCCCATTCGTATGACTCGCCCAAACCCTCATAAACTGTCCCAATGCGCACCGAGGAGGTTCTGGCCGCCGTCGGCACAGGGCTGTGGCACTGGGACGAGACGGCCGGCACCGTGGGCCTGGACGCCACGGCGGCCGCGCTCCTGGGGTTCCCCGCGGAGGCGGTCACCTACCGCTCGTCGGCCGTGCGCGCGTGCCTGCACGCCGAGGACTACGTGGCCCTCAGCGGCGGCGTGGCCCTGGCCCGCGCCGAGGGCACCGTGATGGAGTCCCTGCTGCGGGTGGTGGGCGACGACGGCGGCATCCTGCGGACCGTGCGGATCAGGATGCGGCCGACCGGCCCGCTCACGATGGCCGGCACGCTGCACGAGGCGCGCGCCGCCGCGTTGGGCGGCGCTCCGGCCTCCGGGGACTGGCGGCGGGCCCGTGAGGCCTTCCTGCTGGACGCGGGACGGGCCCTGGCGGAGGCGGACAGCACGGCCGAGGTGCTGCGGGTGGCGGCGACGCTGTCCATGCCGGGGTTCTCCCCCGACGGCCTGGCCGTCTTCGGCGTCCGGGGGGACCGGGTGTCGATCATCGGGCACCACGGCCACTCCGTCGGCACCGACGGGCCCTTCATGGACATGCCGGTGGCCACCGAGTACCCGGCCGCGCTGGTGGTCCGCACCGGCCGGGCGGTCTACCTGCCGACCCCCGAGGCGTACGCGCAGCGCTTCCCGGCCACCTGGCCGCTGGCCAAGCCGTTCGGCCGCTCCTCCTGGGCCTTCCTCCCGCTGGTGGTCGCGGGCAACACGATCGGCGCGTGGATGGCGGCCTTCCGCGAGCCGGTCGACTTCACCCCCGACGAACGCTCCGTGCTCACCACCGTCGCCCGGATGCTCGCCCAGGCGCTGTCCCGCGCCCACCTGCACGAATCCGAGCGGGAACTCTCCGACGGGCTGCAGCGCACCATGCTCCCCACCCGGGGTCCGGGCATCGAGGGCATGACGGTCGCCGCCCGCTACGTGCCCACCGGCGGCGGGCTGCAGGTCGGCGGCGACTGGTACGACGCGATCGACCTGCCGTCCGGCCGCACCGCCCTGGTCATCGGCGACGTGCAGGGCCATGACGTGCGCGCCGCCGGGCTCATGGGCCAGCTGCGGATCGCGCTGCGCGCCTACGCCGCCGAGGGCCACCGCCCGGACGCCGTGCTGTCGCGCACCTCGCGGTTCCTCGCCGGGCTCAGCGACCCGGACCACGGCGACGACGACCGGTTCGCGACCTGCCTGTACCTGGAGGCGGACCCGGCGACCGGCACCCTGGACGTGGTCAGGGCCGGGCACCCGGAGCCCGCCATCCGGATGGGCGACGGCACCTCGATCATCCGCCGCACGGCGGGCGGGCTGCCGCTGGGCATCGCCCCCGACAGCGACTACCCCACCACCCGGCTGGCGCTGGAGCCCGGGGAGATCCTGCTGATCTGCACCGACGGACTGATCGAGACCGGCGGCCACGACCTGGAGACCGGCTGGCAGCGGCTGCGCGCCGCGATGCAGTCCGGCCCCGCGGACGACCTGGAGGCGCTCGCCGACCACCTGGTGCGGACCGTGCACGGTCCGGCGTCGCACCACTCCACCGGGCCGCTCGCCGACCGCCGCGAGGACGACATCGCGCTGATGCTGCTGCGCCGCGACCTGGACGGCACGGCCGGTGTCGTACCCGGGCGCCGGACGGTGCTCACCGTCGCGCAGAGCGCGCCGCGGCAGATCCGCGAGGCCCGCCACGAGATCCGCGCGCTGCTGCACGACTGGGCCGTTCCGGACCAGGTGGACGCGGCGGTGCTGCTCGTCTCGGAGCTGATCACCAACGTCCTGGTGCACACCGACGAGGACGCGGTGCTGACCGCGCGGCTGGTCGGGGTGGCGGGCAGCCGCCGGCTGCGGATCGACGTGGGCGACCGCAGCGACGACATGCCGCATCGCCGCAGCCCCGGCGAGATGGCCTCGTCGGGGCGCGGGCTGATGCTGATCGAGAGCCTGGCCGACGCCTGGGGTGTCGATCCCCGGGGCGACGGCAAGGCGATCTGGTTCGAGATCCACGAGACCGCCGCGGACGACGGACGGGCCTGACCCCCTGGTACGGGGGTCAGGCCCGACGTCGGGGCTCGGTGCTCAGGCGCCGGCCGGGATCCGGCCGAGGCGGCCGGCCTGGAAGTCCTCGAAGGCCTGCGCCAGCTCGGCGTGGGTGTTCATCACGAACGGCCCGTACTGCATCATCGGCTCCCGGATCGGCTGTCCGCCGAGGAGCACGACCTCGAAGTTCGGGCTGCGCGATTCCTGCGACTCGTCCGCCTTGATGGTGAGCGAGTCGCCCTTGCCGAAGACGACCGTCTGCCCGGTGCGGAACGGGCGCCCGCCGGGGCCCGCGGTGCCGCGGCCGGCGAGACCGTAGGCGAGGGCGTTGAACTCCGGCCGCCAGGGCAGCGTGACCTCGGCGCCCGGGTTGAGGGAGACGTGGGTCATCGTGATCGGGGTGTGGGTGGCGCCGGGGCCCGCGTGGCCGCCGAGGTCGCCCGCGATCAGCCGGATCAGCGCGCCGCCGTCGGCGGACGTCAGCAGCTTGACCTGGCCGCCGCCGATGTCCTGGTACTTGGGCGGCATCATCTTGTCGCTCTTCGGCAGGTTCACCCACAGCTGCAGCCCGTGGAAGAGCCCGCCGTTGACGACCAGCTCCTCCGGCGGCGCCTCGATGTGCAGCAGACCGCTGCCCGCCGTCATCCACTGGGTGTCGCCACCGTTGATCACGCCGCCACCGCCGTGCGAGTCCTGGTGCACGAAGGTGCCGTCGATCAGGTAGGTGACGGTCTCGAAGCCGCGGTGCGGGTGCCAGGGGGTGCCCTTCGGCTCACCCGGCGCGTACTCCACCTCACCCATCTGGTCCATCATGATGAACGGGTCGAGGTTCTTGTAGTCGATGCCCGCGAAGGCGCGGCGGACGGGGAAGCCCTCGCCCTCGAAACCGCTCGGCGCGGTGGAGACGGCCAGCGCCGGACGCGGCACCGCGTCGGCGGGCGCGGACACGCGCGGCAGGGTCAACGGGTTCTCGACGGTCACGGCGGGCATGGCGGTCCTCCTCGTGTTCTGGATCCAACTTAGTTGAATAGTGAACATTCGGCAAGGCGCGCAATATTCCAGCAGGTCAGCGGGTGGGCAGCGAATGGAACAGCGGGTGCTAGCCGTACATCCGGCGCATCGTGAACTCCACCATCTGCTCGACGGCCTTCGCGTCGAAGACCATCCGGTGCTGGCCGTCGATGTCCAGGACGAAGCCGTAGCCGGTCGGCAGCAGGTCGAGCACCTCGGCGCCGGTGATGACGAAGTACTTGGACTCCTTGCCCGCGTACCGCCGCAGCTCCTTGAGCGAGGTGAACATCGGGATCACGGGCTGCTGCGTGTCGTGCAGCGCCAGGAATCCGGGGTTCTCACCGCGCGGGCAGTAGACCTTCGACGTCGAGAAGATCGCCTGGAAGTCCTCCGCGGACAGAGAACCCGTGGTGAAGGCCCTGACGGCGTCCGCGAGCGAGGGTGGGGACGGCTCGGGGTACACCCCCGGCATCGGGGCAGCGCCGGGCGGTGGGCCTGGATGCGAGGTCTGGTCGTAGCCGTACACGCACCCAAGACTAGCGAGTGTCCCGTCACATCCGGGCGGCAAGGGGTTGCTTCTTATTACCGGCGGGTAGCATCATTCTGTATTACTGCTTGCTGTAGTACTGCCACGTAACTGATCGAGTGCGATACGGAGCCGTCGTCATGGGCCACTACAAGTCCAACCTCCGCGACATCGAGTTCAACCTCTTCGAGGTGCTCGGCCGCGACAAGCTCTACGGCACCGGCCCGTTCGCCGAGATGGACGTGGAGACCGCCAAGAGCATCCTCAGCGAGGTCGCGCGCCTCGCGGAGAACGAGCTGGCCGCGTCCTTCACCGACGCCGACCGCAACCCGCCGGTCTTCGACCCGGCGGACAACACCGCCCCGGTGCCGGACACCTTCAAGAAGAGCTACCAGTCCTTCATGGACTCGGAGTACTGGCGCCTGGGCATCCCCGAGGAGATCGGCGGCACCAAGACCCCCGCCTCCCTCATCTGGTCGTACGCGGAGCTGATCCTCGGCTCCAACCCGGCCATCTGGATGTACTCCTCCGGCCCGGCGTTCGCCGGCGTCGTCTTCGAGGAGGGCACCGAGGAGCAGGCCAAGGTCGCCCAGCTCATGGTGGACCGCCAGTGGGGCGCCACGATGGTGCTGACCGAGCCCGACGCGGGCTCCGACGTCGGCGCGGGCCGCACCAAGGCCGTCGAGCAGGAGGACGGCTCCTGGCACATCGAGGGCGTCAAGCGCTTCATCACCTCGGGCGAGCACGACATGTCCGAGAACATCATCCACCTGGTGCTGGCCCGCCCCGAGGGCGCCGGCCCCGGCACCAAGGGCCTGTCGCTCTTCATCGTGCCGAAGTACGACTTCGACTGGGAGACCGGCGAGCTGGGCGAGCGCAACGGCGCCTACGCCACGAACGTCGAGCACAAGATGGGCCTCAAGGCCTCCAACACCTGCGAGATGACCTTCGGCGACCAGCACCCCGCCAAGGGCTGGCTGCTCGGTGACAAGCACGACGGCATCCGCCAGATGTTCCGCATCATCGAGTTCGCCCGCATGATGGTCGGCACGAAGGCCATCGCGACCCTCTCCACCGGCTACCTGAACGCGCTGGAGTACGCCAAGGAGCGCGTGCAGGGCCCGGACCTCGCGCAGTTCATGGACAAGACCGCGCCGAAGGTCACCATCACGCACCACCCTGACGTGCGCCGCTCGCTGATGACGCAGAAGGCGTACGCCGAGGGCATGCGCTCCCTGGTGCTCTACACCGCCTCCGTCCAGGACCAGATCGCGGTCAAGGAGGCGGCGGGCGAGGACGCCAAGGCGCTCATCGGCCTCAACGACCTGCTGCTCCCGATCGTCAAGGGGTACGGCTCCGAGAAGTCCTACGAGCAGCTCGCCCAGTCCCTGCAGACCTTCGGCGGCTCCGGCTACCTGCAGGAGTACCCGATCGAGCAGTACATCCGGGACGCCAAGATCGACACCCTCTACGAGGGCACCACCGCGATCCAGGGCCAGGACTACTTCTTCCGCAAGATCGTCCGCGACCAGGGCCAGGCACTGACCACCCTGTCCGAGGAGATCAAGAAGTTCCTCGCCGAGGCCGTCGGCGGCGAGGAGCTGGCCGCCGCCCGCGAGCAGCTCGCCACGTCCGCCGTGGACCTGGAGGCCATCGTCGGCGCCATGCTGACCGACCTGGCCGGCACCGAGAAGGACGTCCGGTCCATCTACAAGGTGGGCCTGAACTCCACCCGCCTGCTGCTCGCCTCCGGCGACGTCGTCATCGGCTACCTGCTGCTGCGCGGTGCCGCCGTGGCCGCCGAGAAGCTGCCGTCCGCGGGCCCGAAGGACGCCGCCTTCTACACCGGCAAGATCGCGGCCGCGAAGTTCTTCGCCGCCAACATCCTGCCGAACGTCGGCGTCCAGCGCTCGCTGGCCGAGACCGTCACCCTCGACGTGATGGACCTGCCGGAAGAGGCCTTCTAGCCTCCCCCGCACCCGGCGCGAGGCCGCGCCGCCCACCCCCGATTCCCCGGGCGGGCGGCGCGGCCCCGCGCGTTGCCCCCGGGGCTCGGTAGGGGCCCCTGTGAAGCCCGCCGCGGACCCCTCCGACGCCGTCCCGCGGGCAGGGACTCCTATGCTGGCTCCATGAGCGTCCACCCTCACTTCACCCGTACCCACACCGATGACCTGATGGCCTTTGTGCAGGCCAGTCCGTCGCCCTACCACGCGGTGGCCTGCGCGGCCGAGCGGCTGGAGAAGGCCGGATTCCGGCAGGTCCGGGAGACCGACTCCTGGGACGGTGCGACGGGCGGGAAGTACGTGCTGCGCGGCGGCGCGATCGTCGCCTGGTACGTCCCCGAGGGCGCTCGGCCCGAGACCCCGTTCCGCATCATGGGCGCGCACACCGACTCGCCGAACCTGCGCGTCAAGCCCCGCCCGGACATGGGCACGGCCGGCTGGCGGCAGGTCGCCGTGGAGCTCTACGGCGGACCGCTGCTCAACAGCTGGCTCGACCGCGACCTCGGGCTCTCCGGCCGGCTGACGCTGCGCGACGGCTCCTCCCGGCTGGTCAACGTCGACCGGCCGCTGCTGCGCGTCCCGCAGCTCGCCATCCACCTGGACCGGGGCGTCAACGACAACGGCCTCGCACTGGACAAGCAGCGGCACATGCAGCCCGTCTGGGGCCTCGGCAAGGCCAGCGACGGCGACCTCATCGACTTCCTCGCCGGGGAGGCCGGGGTGAGCGGGTCCGACGTCGTCGGCTGGGACGTGATGGCGCACGACGTGCAGCCGCCCGCCTACCTCGGCCGCGACCGCGAACTGCTGGCCTCGCCCCGGATGGACAACCTGCTCTCCGTGCACGCCGCCACGGCGGCGCTGGCCGCCGTCGCCGGCCAGGACGTCCCGTACATCCCCGTCCTCGCCGCGTTCGACCACGAGGAGAACGGCAGCGAGTCCGACACCGGCGCGCAGGGCCCCCTGCTCGGCAACGTCCTGGAGCGCTCGGTGCACGCCCGCGGCGGCGACTACGAGCACCGGCAGCGCGCGCTGGCCGGCACGGTCTGCGTCTCGTCCGACTCCGGCCACGCGGTGCACCCCAACTACGTCGAGCGGCACGACCCCACGCACCACCCGCGCGCCAACGGCGGCCCGATCCTCAAGACCAACGTCAACCAGCGCTACGCCACGGACGGTTCGGGACGCGGCATCTTCACCGCCGCCTGCGAGCGCGTCGGGGTGCCGTTCCAGCACTTCGTGTCGAGCAACGCCATGCCGTGCGGCACGACGATCGGCCCGATCACCGCTGCCCGGCACGGCATCACCACGGTCGATGTCGGCGTGCCGATCCTGTCGATGCACTCCGCCCGCGAGTTGAGCGGCTCGGACGACCCGTACCTGCTGGCCAGCGCCCTGAAGTCCTTCATCGAGAGCTGACGGCCGGTCCGGGGGGGCCCCCCCCCGGCCCCCCCCCCCCCCCCCGCCCCCCCGCCCCCGGCGGGGGGGGGGGCGGGGCGCCCCACCCCC